>JAGXLF010000018.1 GCA_018334835.1 Thermoplasmatota archaeon
AAGGGAAAGGTGAGAGGCTATAGCCATCTAGAGAAGGTCGGGAAAAAACTGTACAAAAGGGCTTTGAAATTCGTCCCGTCCCTTTTTTTCATAAGTTTAGCGGTCTATCTATTCTTCTTTTCCGATGTTCTAAATATATGGCGAGCATGGCTTTACTGGTTTATAGCCGTCGGAGGCATGGCCTCACTAGGCGCCTTTATAGGAAAGGGTCATCCACTTTCAATACTTACATCCTTCTTCCTAGCCCCGTTCATGTCATTGACGTTGATCGGCCCTGGCTGGATCGCCGGCTATGTAGAGGCTAGGGTCCGCAATCCTAGAATCAGAGATATAAACGATCTCACCACATCTAAATCTTTCAATGAATTTTTGTCGAATAACCTTATTCGTCCAATAATGGTGGGTATCTTTTCTAACGTCTTCACCTGGATAGGTTTATTTGTGATCCTACCTTTGCTCATATCATTCTTTTAAAATAAAAAAGGGATACGAAAAATATAACAACCTACAGATTTCTAAGTCTCCGTCGATATGAAGATAAAAGAATCTTTCATTTGGTTTCTAGAAGGAGTAGTTATGGGCCTAGCAAACATCATACCTGGTGTCTCCGGTGGAACAATGGCTCTATTGATGGGGATATATGAGAGGTTGATACACTCCATCAATACCATACCGCTAAAGAGTCCTTTCTCCCTCCTTAGAGGAGACAAGGAAACCTTTTTGGAAAAAGTTTCCTCGATAGACTACGATTTTTTATTTCCTCTCATATTGGGCATCGGCTCAGCTACTTTGATACTCGCAAGGCTGATAGGCACTTTTATAGATGATTTCCAAGCTATAACCTTCTCATTCTTCTTCGGCCTGATTCTCGCTTCTGCTGGAACATTGTATCACAGGATAGATAAGTTTGAGATCACTACTTTGATCCCCGGGACTTTTGGATTCTTATCAGCTTTTTATATCGTCGGACTATCACCCTTCCAGGCAAACCACACTCTCCCTATCATATTTATCTCCGGATTAGTGGCCATACCTTCGATGATATTGCCCGGAATTTCAGGTTCTTTTATCCTTATAATCCTACAACAGTACGAGTACCTGATAAACGCTTTAAATAAATTAAATATAATCGTTATAGCCATCTTTATGAGCGGTGCAGTTACAGGTCTGTTCAGCTTCGCTAAGCTGGTAGAAATTTTATTCGAAAACTATAGAAAGGGAACACTTGTCTTTCTATTCGGACTTATCCTCGGAGGTTTGAGGGCGCCCCTTACTACAGCCTTCAGAGCCGAACCCACCTTTGCTCAATGGCTCATACCCGCCACAGCAGGAGCGGCTGTAGTCAGTATTTTAGACGCTTTTTACCGACTGAGATCAAGTTGATAAGAGTTATATCTTTTTGAATCCTCTTTTTATCCATCTGAAAAATGTTCTTCTCAAATAAAAAATATAATCACAAAAGGTTCTGCTTTCGCCCCCCACCTCTGTATTACCTCTACTTACTTCTCTAATAACATCCTCCCAATCTTCGACATTTTCGAAAATAGTGAAGGCTTTTCCTACGTCCTCCAATCGATGTGCATCGCTTCCCCCAGTGACTGGTAAGTCAAGATCAGCGGCTAGGTCTCGGGACTTTTTATTATTCGCTTCTTTGCATCTTCCGTTCATACCTTCAATAGCATCCCAATTGTTTTGACGAATATTTATTTCGCCAAGTCCAGACGCAGTTCTGAAAGGATGTACTGCGATTGCTAAACCACTTCTTTCCTCAACCCTATCTATGGTTTCCTCTATAGAAAGACGGTCTTCTATCTCTTCTTGTACGCCTAATGCCATGATATGCCCTTGTTTAGTGCTAACTTCCATAGCCGGAACGATGATAAGGTCAGTATCTAAATACTTTGATTTGAGATAGCCATCTAAAGTATTATGATCAAGAAATGCTATACCGTCTAAATCTTTGGTTTCGGCGATTTTGATTATGTCTTTAGGTGTTATGTCAGAATCATCCGAATAGGCCGAGTGGATGTGCAAATCAAATTTCATAAATTCACCTCTCAACGAAATCGAGTATCTTTTCCTTAAGATCAGATTCGTCATCCTCTAATATGGATTTTACTTTTTCCCTAATCCGTTCTTGTTGCTCTTCACCAGCCACGAACATCCTGCTCGCGTACACCATCGCATCCACTAAAGGATTTTCCCTGCCTATATATTCATCAGGACCTCTTTCATCTAGGATTTTACCCTCGATCAACTTTATCTTCGCCTCGCCGTATTTATCCATTTCAGTTATCTTTTCCGTACGCTTTACTTCACAGAAATAGATTTTGCTCGCTTTTGAAGGATAAAGGAAGTCTTCATCCCCATATTTCAAGCTTTCAAAGCTCAATTCAGGCATATTTGGTTCATTGTGTCCCGTTAAAGCTGCCTTATAAAATAAATCAGGATCGGTGGTAAGTGAAAAGGTGAATCGAACTTCTTCATCCAGTCTTCGTCCAGTGTCGGAGGGTAAATAAATTTGACTTGCAATCTTGTCTCCGTCAATCTCAGCACCTATAGCTGCTGCGTTGGGTCTATAACCCTCAGTTACCAAAATGCCTTCATAGTAGGACATATCAGGCGACTTCCATCCCGCCTTTAGAGGAAGTTTTATTAGATCCTTCATCCGGCATATTGACTTTTGGGAGAGGGATAGGGGGTGGGAGGTTTAAATCTCTCGCTATCGTCACTGATTGAGGTATGCAATTATTGATCACGGTAGTATGGATCTCCTTTGCTACTTCATTGGGCATCTTGTTCTTCTTTCTCCAGTTTTTTGCGAGATTCGGAAACTCCCCTATGAATTTTAAACTGCCTTCTATTTTGATCACACCCATGCCAGAATAATTAGCTGTGAACCTGAAATCGACTTGATTAGTCTTTGAATCGATCTTATTTACTTTGGTAACGGAGCTATTATGATTTATCTTTATATTCTTTCTCTTCTCTTTTCTCTCAGTATATCGTTCGGCATCTATCGCTTTCAATTCAAAGTCTTTTACAGTCATTACCCTTTCTAGTCCATGCTTCTTTAATAATCTTTTCATATCGCCTTAGAATCCAAAAGAGGGAAAATATTTATAATAACGTAAAGCGTATTTTGGATAGAAACGTCCGTTTCAAAAAATTATTGTGGTCATTATGCCAGCAAGCACAGTTGAGAATGTCTTAGAGGATGTCAAAAAAGAAGGTGATATAGACAATCTAACCTTAGTATCACGCAGCGGGATGCATATTGCAGGAGATGCCCCCAAAGAAGCACATCAGGAGACCTATTTGACGATGTCAGCCATACTGCTGGGATCATCAGAAACAGCGACTTCTGAGTTTAACGACGATCTCAAATATGTTTTAGTCGAATTAACTAATTCCCGGATATTGATACAAGATTGCGGTCCTTCAGCTATTTTGGTGGCGAAGCTTAGGCCGACTACTGACATTCACGATGTTTTAGAAGTTACTGAAAGAATGATCAAGGATATTAAAAAGGTCCTATGATTTCAAGGAGGTTTTATCTATCAGTAAAGGTTTTATCAACTGTAACGTAATCCCTGTTAAGAATAGATCCCAAAGGTATCACGGATTTATGGTCGAAGAGGGAAAGATCAAGAACATAGATAATTTTGACAGGATAATGGGCAAATCCGAGGAAAAGATAGATCTTAAAGGGGATTTCGTCTTACCCGGATTTATAGATTCACATACCCATCTAGTCGAAGAAGGATTGGACATGGAGAGAGTGGATTTGCTCGAAGTAGAAACTTTAGAAGGGGCTCAATATTATCTAGAAAAAGAAGTTTCTAAAACACCGGAAGAAGAATGGATAGTGGGAGTGAACTTTGACGAATCAGCTTGGAAGATGAATGATTACCCAACAAAAGAGGACCTAGACGAAGTTACCGAAGAACACCCTCTGATCATCAAACGTATATGTGGACACGTAGCGGTGGCAAATTCTAACGCCTTAGACATGATAAGAGAAGATTGGAATAAAGTAGATAGAGAGAAAGGTCTTTTGAGAGAGGAAGTGGTCTGGAACCTAGACGATATCATGTCTACAACTAAAAAGGAAAAGATAGAAGCGATCAAAAGAGCCATACAAAAAGTACAATCGAATGGTATTACGTCAGTGCATGATGTTGTTGACCGAGGTAGCTGGGAAGCATACGAAGAATTAGATGAAAAAGAGGACTTAGACCTCCGTGTGAACTGCTACCTGCACTACGATGAGGCAGAAGGATTGTATCCCACCGAAGTGAGCGATTTCTTATCCCTCAGGGGATTGAAAATGTACGCAGATGGTTCCATCGGAGCAAGAACCGCTGCTCTGCATGAGGAGTACGAGGATGACCCAGGAAATAGAGGACTCCTCTTACTAAGCCGGGAGGAGATGGAAGATATAATAAAGGACGCCGAAGAAAAAAATTTCCAAATGATGACACACGCGATTGGAGATAGGGCGATTTCTACAGTTTTAGACGCGTTCGAAAACGCTTCCACGAAAAATGAGGAGTTGAGACATAGAATCGAACACGCCGAAATGCTTTGGGAAGAGAACATCAAAAGGATACGGGATCTCAGTATGGTTTTATCTACTCAGCCCAATTACGCTTACAAGTGGTCATCATCAACAGAAATGAACGAAAAACGACTCGGAAAGGAGAGGTTAAAGAAATGTAACCCCTATTGGGATATACAGAGAGCCTTGATCGACATGGCCTTCGGTTCTGACAATATCTTTTTATCACCTTTTTTCAACATCTACTGTGCGACAAACCATCCTATTTTGAACCAAAGGATCTCTACCTACAATGCGCTTAAAAGCTACATCTCTGCTGGAGCATATGCATCTAGAAACGAAAATAAATACGGCTCCTTCGAAGAGGGAAAAATGGCCGATTTTGTCGTGCTTAGTGAGAACCCACTTGAAGCCAAAGATGTGAGAGATATCGAAGTGAAAATGACAGTCGTAGGTGGAAAGATCGTCTATGAGGATAGCGAAGAAGACCGGCTATCGTAAGTTGTTTACTCGACCACTGTTAGGATAAGACTTGTAAGATCATCTGCTTCAGCCGATTACCTTAAATAACTCTACTCTTTTTTAGAATCGGTGTTAAAATGAGCGAGATACCCGACAATCTGAAGTATACTGAAGAACACGAATGGATCAAAGTGAGTGACGGAGAAGCTCGATATGGCATAACCGACCACGCCCAAGACGAACTCGGGGATATCGTTTATGTTGAACTCCCTGAAGTTGGTGAGGAAATAAGTAAAGGAGATATGCTCGGAGTCATCGAATCCGTAAAGACAGTTTCAGATCTCTATGCTCCGCTATCAGGAACGGTAAAAGATGTAAACGTAGAACTTGAAGTGGGTCCAGAGATGATGAACGAGGACCCTTACGGAGACGGCTGGATAGTCGTTATAGAGATCGCTGACGAAGACGAATTAGATGAGTTACTCGATCCAGAAGAATACGAAGAAACTTTCGAATAAAATTTTTTTCTTCCTATCCCCTATATTTATTAAATTGAAAAAGAAAGGGTTTTCTAGTCCAATATACTGTAGTGTTGGTGGGCCTTGAAGTCGTCATGGAAACAGAATTTTACCTTTTGGAAGTCTTTTCTGAATTCGATCACATCTTGTTTGACTTTCTCCGGATTCTCGTCATCGATAATGATCCGCTTGATGAACTCGGCAACCTCATCCATGTGTCTATCTTTCATACCCAAACGCGTTAAAGCTTGACTACCTAGTCTTATCCCGCTCGGCTCATTAGCACTATCGACGTTATCCCAAGGCATGAGATTCTTATTAGCTATGATATTCGCATCTTCCATCGCCTCCACTAGAGTCTCTCCACCGCCTTGATCCTGGACATCGATCGCGAGGGTATGAGATCTAGTGAACCCTTTGTGTTCACACAATACGTTTATCCCTCTCTCGTGAAGTGACTGACCTAGAGCTTGAGCGTTTTTAATTATCTGATCGGCGTACTCTTCACCGAACTTCTGATGTTCCGCTAACGCCACTCCCAAAGCTGCCATGGAATGGAGATGGTGGTTCGAAACGACGCCTGGGAACATCCCGAAGAAGAGACTTTCTTCCATCTGTTCGTCCCTCGGATTAGAGAGTATTATTCCTCGCTGAGGACCAGGCAAAGTCTTGTGTGTGCTGCCCGTCATGACTTCGACTCCGTTTTCCATTGGCTGCTGGAATTTTCCTGCAGCTATCAAACCGAGGACATGAGCTGCGTCGTACCAAACATGGCAGCCGACTTCTTCAAAAACATCCCGTAACTCTTCAAGAGGAGGGGGGAACATGAATACGGATCTACCGAAAAGTGCTATATCTGGTTCTTCTTCTCTGAGCAGTTCCTTGGTGCCCTCAAGGTCGATGTTCATCTCTTCGACATCGAAAGGATAAGTCTTTGGTTCCATCCCTCGAAGACCAACTGAACCAAATTTTGCACTGCTTATGTGTGCACCGTCAGAAACATCTACAGAAGTTATACTTTTGTCAGGACCTCCTAGAGCCATCAAGACCGCCTGGTTAGCATTGGTGCCGGATATGGGTCTAACATCAGCGTAATCAACCCCGAACAGTTCCTTAGCGAGTTCTTGTACCTTCAGTTCTATATTGTCGACGTAAATATTTCCCTCATAATATCTATCTCCTGGCGGTCCCTCCGCGTACTTATCTTGAAGTTCCGAGAGCATCAGGTCCCTCGCCATCGGGCTGATTATGTTCTCAGAGGCGATCATAGGTAGTGACTCGGAGAACCACTCCGTGTGCTTTTTCGCTTGGTCGTATATATAATCCGCTGCTTCTTTCATAAGAACACCTTCCGGAGGGGAATTAGAAACAACCTATTAAATCGTTTCTATTCGAGCTGACCTGCAACTCAACAGGCTCCATGAGGGCAAAATCCTTATGTGTTAGGCTATATTCTTACCAAAGAAGAAAGAGATGGAACCATGGCTAAAATAGAAGATTTCAAAGCTGAGGACATAATGAGCGAAAAATTACCCCACGCAGAACCAGGAGATACTGTTTCTGACGCTATCGGACTGATGAGAAAACATGAGATGGAAGAGATTCCCGTAGTGCAAGATAGCCAAGTAGTCGGTGTATTAAGCGACACCGTATTTATAGATCGGAGAAACCTATCTTTCTCTACGAAACTAAAACATGTAATACATAGGGGACCAAGCGTCGATGAAGATGACTCACTTGTAGAAGTTAGCGAGATGTTACTCTCTTCTGACTATAGAGGCGTACCCGTTACTTCAAAATCCGGAGACTATATAGGTTTCTTGACAAGAAAAAATGTAACGGAGACCATACCCAAATTAGATGAATTGAAAAAGACGATCGTGAAAGAATTCATGACTCCTTCACCAGCGACTATCAAAACCCATGAAAATATCGGAAAGGCAAGGGCGATGATGAAAAGATATGATGTTAGAGTCCTACCCGTTGTCAACAAGTATGGCATTCTCCGGGGCATGGTCGGGATCCAGGACATACTCGAAGAGGTAGCTCGGCCGATGACTAGACAGGAAAAAGGAGTTCGAAGTGGTGAGAGAGATTCCCCATACCAGGATATAGAAGTCCAAAGCATAATGTCTGAACCGCCTATCACCATCAACCCTAACTCAAAGATACATAAAGCCGCGGAGAAAATGAACGAACACGATATCTCTACCCTTGTAGCGATCCAAGAGGATGAGATAAAAGGGATTTTGACACAGTACGATTTGATAGAGATGATCACTAGCTTCCGCGAAGCTGACCAAGTTTATGTACAAATCAGTGGTCTCGAAGAAGGCCCCGAAATCTATGATCAGATGTACGATCTTATTCAAAGCTATCTTAAAAAGATCAACAAAGTTCTTAAGCCTTTAGTTTTGAATGTTCATGTGGTGTCACATCAAAAAGAGGGCAACCAGAGAAAGTACAGTGTCAGATTGCGTTTGTCTACAGACCATGGAATGCTCTACGCCAAGGAATTCGATTGGAACATGATGAAGGCCCTCGATATGGCTCTTGACACTCTGAAAAAGAGGATATTCCAGGAGAAAGAGAAAAGAGTCAAGAAGCGAAAACATCCAAAATACCAGAAGCTTATATCCGAAAACGAATAAAACAGAAAGCCATGAGATACGCAGCTCTGTTCTCTGGTGGAAAGGACTCTTCTCTAGCTCTTTGGAAGGCCCAGTCTCTGGGCTTGAATGTAGATCACCTCGTGACAGTATACCCGGAGAGGAACGATTCATACATGTTCCATAAGCCTAATCTTCATCTTATCCCTGATCTTGCTAAATCTATCGGCATTGAACTGGTGAAAGTAAAAACGAGTGGGGAAAAAGAAAAAGAGGTAGAAGATCTTCAGTTTGAATTAAAAAATCTCGATGTTTCAGGTCTTATAACGGGTGCAGTGGCTTCAAAATACCAGATGGAACGTATAGAAAAGATGTCTGAAGAACTTTCCCTAGATGTATATGCCCCATTATGGAATATGTCCCAGCATAACCTTCTAGAGGAACTTTTGAAGAACGGATTTAAAACTATAATCGTGAGTGTTTCAGCCCTCGGTCTTGATGAGGGGTGGCTTGGAAAACAGATAGACGAAAGTTGCATTAAAGAGCTTGAAAAGCTCAACGATAAGTACGGGATAAACATATCAGGAGAGGGGGGAGAATATGAAACCCTCGTTCTAGAAGCCCCCAACTATAATCACAATTTCAAAGTGACAGAAAAAAGTAAAAAATGGGATGGTAAAAGAGGAGAACTGGTAGTTAAAAAATTAGAAAAAGGGAGTTGAAAGCACAAACAGGGATTCATCTCATGTGTTCCCTGTCCCCAAATGCCGAATCCTGCTCGCTTCCCATTCCTTTCCAGAAACTTTCAACTGCCTTTTTATCGCCTTTTTTTCCCTCTTCGATCTCCCCCTCCATCAGTGCCAATTCTTCAGAAAGAGACTCATAATGCCCTTTTTCCATCAGAGCTAAATATCTGAAGAAGGATGAGTAATTGTCAAATCTTTTACCCATGTATTCGTAAATTACTCTTGCATTTTCTTCATTGTTTATTCCTTTATCAAGTGCATCGATGATATTCCTAGCGTTAGAAAAATCATACGAGGTCTCATGAGGAGGTAGCTCATCAGATTTCGGAACCTCATACTCCCTTGTTCCAAATTTTTCTTCATATCTCTTTAAAAGTTCTTCCTTATGGATCTCCTCGTCATTTGCTAGGCTCTTATATCTTTCCTTTACCAGAGCCCCCAAACCGGCTTTGGCAAAATCAGAATAGAATTTTTTTGCTTCTTTCTCCGCCTCTATAGAATAAGCCATCAATTCCTTGAAGCTGAACTCGTCTAACTTTTCTTCCATCATATTATCAAATTGTTTAACGATGAAGCGCCTTTAAATATTTTCCGTAAATGAGAGCTAACATATTTATATTAGAAAGATGTTTGTATGGCGGTGCAAACATGCACGATTTAGTCGAATTTGGTATCGATGAATTGGGAAAAAGGGATATACAGTACGGAGACTTCCGGTTATCAGAAATAAATACAGAAGTCATAAATGTCAAGAATGGTACTGTAGAAGCGATAAAAAGCAGCGAAAGTAAAGGTTACGGGATAAGAGTCATAGACGGCGGTTGGGGTTTTGCCTCTTCCGCTAATCTCACAGAACAGGGGATCCAGAAGACGATAAAAAGAGCTAGAAAGATAGCGAAAGCCTCCTCTAAAGCTTCTGAACCGATCGAACTAAAAGATATAGACATTCATCAGGACAGTTACACTACACCTTACAAAAAGGATCCATTCAAAGTGGATCTAGAAGAAAAACTAGACTATTTGATGGATGTCGACGAGTGGATGGATATAGACGAAAAAATCAAAGTAAGAAAATGCAACTTCAACGCTTGGAAAACTAAAAAGTTCTTTGCAAGTACTGAAGGGGCTAGAATAGAACAAGACCTAATAAAAACTGGAGGGGGACTGAGCGTGAACGTCTCTGACGGTGAAGACACTCAGACGAGAAGCTATCCGAATTCGTTTGGTGGAGATTTCAATTCTAGAGGTTATGAGTTCTTTGAAAATCTAGAGATCTTGGAAAATGCCGAAGAGACAGCCCAGGAAGGTGTTGACCTTCTTGATGCGGAACAGTGCCCAGAGGGTGAGATGGACATAATACTGAACACAAACCAATTGGCGCTGCAAATTCACGAGAGTTGTGGTCACCCTACTGAACTTGACAGAGCTCTCGGAACCGAAGCGAGTTACGCCGGTACAAGCTTCATGACTCCAGATAAACTAAATGATCTTAGATACGGATCGAATATAGTAAATATAGTTTCAGACCCTACTGCAGAAGGCGGACTAGGAACTTTTGGTTATGACGACGAAGGTGTCAAAGCAAGAAAAGTCGATCTGATAAAAGATGGTATGTTTGTGGGTTATCAAACATCAAGAGAAGGTGCAGCAAAGGTTGGATCAGAAATTAGCGGAAGTATGAGAGCCGATGGTTGGAAAAATCTCCCCTTGGTCAGGATGACCAATATCAACCTTGAGCCCGGCGACTGGTCCAAGAAAGAAATAATAGAAGAGACGGATAAAGGGATAATTTTCGACGGGATAAAGAGTTGGAGTATAGACGATAAAAGGCTCAACTTCCAGTTCGGGACCGAAGCTGGATATCTAGTTGAAGACGGAGAGGTAACCGAATTAATCAAAAACCCGACTTACACCGGTATAACTTACGAGTTCTGGAGGAACTGTGATGCGATCGCTGGAAAAGATGAATGGGTGTTGCACGGAGTGCCGAACTGCGGAAAAGGTGAACCTCCTCAAACCATGCAAGTTGGTCACGGTTGTGCACCATCTCGATTTAGAGATATCAGAGTGGGGGTGGGAAAATGGTAGGATCTGAACAAGACTTTGAGACGATCTCAGAAAAATTGGAAAAGGAAGCGAAGGCAGACGAAATCGAGGTAAGGATCACAAAAAGCGATACAGCATTGACTAGGTACGCCAACTCCCAAATCCATCAAAATATCGGCCAAGAGGATTTAGATGTTTCGATAAGAGCGGTTTTCGGCAATAAAACCGGAGCGGCTAGCACGAACTCTCTCGAACTAGATTCTTTAAAAAAATGTCTGTCTACGGCCGAGAAGATAGCAAAATATCAGGAAGGCGATCCAGATTTCAAGGGGCTCCCGGAACCGAAGGAACAACAGAGCGTTAAAGAGAACTACGTAAAAAACACTGCGAAATTCACCCCTGATCAAAGAGCCCAAAAAGTAAAGGAGATAATAGAGATGGCTAGAGATGAAGGCATCGACAGGGTTTACGGTGCTTTCAAAACTGAATCCCAGAGTCTTTTTGTAGCTAACTCGAATGGTGTCAAGAAATTCTCTAGATTCACTTCGTCTAATCTTACGACAACTGCGATCGCTGACTGGGATGATGACCAAGGATTTGGATGGGGTGAAAGCTGTTCAGCAGATGTCAGAGACATAGATCATATTGATGTCGGAAGGACTGCGATCGAGAAAGGACTGAATAATCTAGACACGGAAAAAATTGAACTCGGAGAATACGATGTTGTCCTGGAACCCCTAGCTGTACAGAGCATCTTGATGTACATGGACATGATGGGTTTCAGCGCTAAAAAAGTGCAGGAAGAAAGGAGCTTCATGAAAGGCAAATTCGGTGAGCAGATAATGGACGAACGGGTAAATATCTACGACGATATATCCGATCCTGAAATGATAGGTTATCCCTTCGATTATGAGGGGGTTCCCAAACGGAGAGTAGATATCATCAAAAACGGCGTAGCTAATGAAGTGGTCTACGATTCCTATACTGCAGGAAGAGAAGAGGATAAGGAATCCACAGGCCATGCTTTACCGATGCCGAATCCGATGAGTCCACTGGCGATGAACTTACTTATGGATACTGGGAATTATTCACAGGAAGAGATGATCGAAGAGACAAATAAGGGCATCTTGGTGACAAGATTCAATTACTGCAGGCCAGTCCACCCAGTAAAAGGGATATTAACTGGTCTCACAAGGGACGGTACTTGGCTGATAGAGGACGGCGAAATCAAACATCCATTGAATAATCTGAGATTCACGCAGAATCTAATCGAGGCTTTCAATAATATCGAAGGTATCGGTGAGAAAAGAAAGTTGTTTGCGATGGGGTTCTATCCAGCATACTTCGCCGCACCAGCCCTGAAAATATCCGACTTTAATTTTACTGGGACGACCGAGTTCTGAGCAAAAAAACTTTTTCCAAAAACTTCTTTTTCTTTTTTCAATTATAGTAAGAAAGGGTTTTCGGCTGTTACTTTTTCACGGTAATTCCTGGATCCCTTCAGTTATCAATTCTATCAGATTCCTTACGTCTCTCCAATCCGCACATTCAACCGTAGAGTGAGAATATTTGACCGGAACTCCTATCGAAAGGGTGAGACAGCCGGATTCCTGAAGCGCCATACCATCGGTAGTTCCTCCAGTTACACCATACTGATAAGGGATATCTGATTCTTCTGCTACGTCTTTGAAATGATCGACCAATTTTGGAGAGGAGATGGCTCTAGTATCTACCATCCTCAGAACTGGTCCTTCACCAAATTTTATAGGTTTGTAGAATTCCTCAACCCCTGGGGCATCTGATGTCGTATATGTATCTAAAGCTATCACGTACTCGGGATTCCTGGTATTTGCAACGACCTTAGCTCCTCTCAATCCGATCTCTTCCTGTACGCTCCATATCGAAGAGAGGTTAACTTCTAACTCCTGGTCTTTCAGCTTTTTCAGAACCTCCAAAAGGGCAAAACTTCCTATTCTATTGTCAAGTCCTCTACCAGAGATAACATTTTTTCCCAATCGCCTGAGTTTTTTGTCAAAGGTTATAGGATCGGGCACATCGATCCCCATCTCCCTGACTTCTTCGGCCGAGTCCGCTCCGACATCAACATGAGTTTTCGTCCAAGGTGTGACCTCATCTTTGTCATCCTTTTCGGTAGTCAAGTGAGGAGGCTTATGTCCGATGACCCCGTTTATAGGTCCTTGGTTTGTATGGATTTTTACATGCCTTCCAGTAAGAAGGGGATCTAGCACACCACCGATTTTTTTTATCCGAAGATAGCCGTTATCTTCGATATTAGAGACGACCATTCCGATCTCGTCCATATGAGCAACGAGTGCCACTTCCGGACCGAGGTTATCTATCTCGTAGATAAGATTTCCTATGTTGTCTTCCTCTATGTTTTTTGGATCATTGACTTCAACATAATCGGATATCAATCCCCGGATTTTTTCTCTTACCGGTTCTTCGTACCCAGCAACGCCTGGGGTTTTCAAAACTTTCTCGAATATGTCCATACCTTCCAATTTTTTCATGTTTTCACCTCAAAAAGTTAGTAATAAGAGGGAGACCCCTATATTTCAAGTGGAATACGGAGAGGGTGTAGGTTATTCTAGACAAAAGGAGGATTCTTTATTATCGCTTTTCTTTTCTCGTCTCTTATCTCTATCATTATTTCTGTTCCCTCTTCGTGATAACCCGGATCTAAATATCCAAGACCGATGCCTTTTTTCAATGTCGGAGATCTAGTTCCGCTGGTCACTTCACCGATCTTTTCATCGTCGTCTAATATTTCGTAGCCATGCCTAGGTATCCCTTTATCCTCCATCTCAAAGCCTTTCAACAGTTGATGATCAGTGTCTTTCATCTCCTCGAGTTTTTCTTTTCCGACGAATTCGTGGTCCCAGTTTACTGCATCTTCTGCCCAACCGGTCTCAATTGTCGTTCTCGATTCGTCGAAGTCTTGCTGGGCTAATAGAAAACCGAATTCAATCCTTAAAGTATCTCTCGCTCCCAGGCCACATCTAGTGGGAGAGTCCTCCAAATCTTGTAATTGTTCCCACAAAACTATCGCTGCTTCGTTTGGAAGAGCTATCTCGAAGCCGTCCTCTCCTGTATACCCACTGCGCTGGACGATCGGTGTATCACACATCGGCCATTCAGAACTGAATTCCTCCATTATTTCATCATTTATCTCCATCTGTTTTGCCTGAAAGAAGTCTATCTCCGATAAATCTTCATCGGTTAGCTCTTGCAAGACTTTTTCAGCATCAGGTCCCTGAAGAGCGAACATCGAAGTTTCTTCGGTCAAATCTTCTATGTATTCCTTTCCTCCTCTCTCAGCGAACCAATTGCAAATTCTCTCATTATTGCCCACATTAGGCACTATGTAGCAAGCATCTTCTGAAAGTTTGGTTACAATGGTATCGTCGAGTATTCCTCCATCTTCGTTCAATATATGTGCATATTTTAATTGATTGATATCCGATTCTACAATGTTCATTGTACAGTGTTCGCTGATAAACTCGATAGCTCCGTCGCCCTCTAATAGAATTTCGCCCATGTGAGACACATCGAAGATACCGGCTGCTTCCCGAACAGCTTTGTGTTCCTTGTTTATACTTGTAAATTTAAGAGGCATCTCATAGCCTCCAAAATTTGTCATTCTAGCCTCTGCTTCGGCATGTTTAGAGTGGAGTGCTGTTTCTTTCATATTTCCCGTAAAGAACTATTCCTTTAAAGATTTTATCTTCTTTTTTAGCATTTTTAAACAAGAAGAAAGACCAAAAGTTTTACTTTCTATAAGTTAATTGTAGCCTAAAAAAGGTAGGGATATTCATGAGAGAATATAATATTATCGCGGTTGGGACTGGATCTGCTATGAGTATAGTCACTCAAGCACTAAACGATGATCCAGATTTAGATATCGCAGTCATTGAAAATGAAAAGCCAGGAGGTATCTGTCTAACGAGAGGATGCATACCCTCTAAAATGATGCTGTACCCTGCAGAAGTGATCAACCATATCCAAGAAGCTGATAGATTCGGTATCGACGTGGATATAAAATCAATAGATTTTGAGAGAGTTATGAAAAGGATGAAAAATCATGTAGATTCTCAAAGTGAAAATATAGAGAAAAACCTCAAGGAGAGCACCGATCTCGATTTCTTTCAAACTGACGCTGTGTTTATAGACGACTATACTCTAGAAGTCGAGAACAAGGAAATAAAAGGCGAAAAGATAATCCTCGGTACAGGCTCAAGGCCAGCTATACCTCCTATAGATAATTTAGAAAAAGTGGGATATCATACCAGCAAAAGTCTATTAGACATTGAAGATTTACCTAAAAGTTTTATCGTGATTGGAGGAGGTTACATCGCCGCGGAATATGGTTATTTCCTTGGGATGATGGGGGCTGAAGTGACTATTATCGGAAGAAATCCTCAGTTCGTCCCCTCTGAAGAAAAGGAAGTATCTGAAGTTTTAGAAAATAAACTTTCAAAATATATGGATATCCATACGGGATATGAAGTTAAAAAAGTAAAAGAGAAGTCTGGGAATAAATGGGCACTAGCTGTGGATAATGGAGGAAAAAAGATCCAAATAAAAGGAGAGGACATATTGGTTGCTACGGGTAGGCGTTCAAATTCTGATATTTTAAAACCGGAAAAAAGCGGTATTAAAACGGATGAAAGAGGTTGGATCAAGGTCGATGATAATATGAAGACCTCTAAAGAAAATATTTGGGCCTTTGGTGATGCTACAGGAAAACACATGTTTAAACATGTTGCTAATTACGAGGCTAAAATCGTGTATCAAAATGCAATCGAAGGGAGAAAGAGCGAGGTTGATTACCATGCCGTCCCTCATGCCATATTTACCTATCCTCAAGTGGCTGCAGTAGGTATGAAAGAAGCGGAAGCTTCTAAAGAACACGATATTCTTGTAGGCCATTATCCCTTTGAAGAAACGGCAAAAGGTCTAGCCATGGATATCGAAGATTATTTTGTGAAAGTGATTGTCGATAGTTCGGATTACAGGATTCTAGGTGCTCACATCATCGGTCCACAAGCTTCAGTATTGATCCAAGAGGTTGTGAACTTGATGTACACTGAGAAGCAGAATTTTTTACCTATATACCACGGTATGCATATCCATCCATCTTTGAGTGAAGTCGTTGAGAGGGCCTTTTCTAATCTTCACTCTCATCAACATCAACACCACTAGTTTTAATTTTTAAAAAGAAAAGATTTAAGTATGATTCGTTAGATTTCGCTCTCAGTATGTCATGGAAAGATTCATTCCGTAAAAACGAGTTTCTAATCTCTATTATTGCGATAGTTGTCGGTGTCTTCCTGCTTCTAGTGGGGCTCTTTGGAACATTTTTGAGTGATCACTCTCTAGGAATATTCACCTCTATCAATGATCTCATTGGTGATTGGACATGGTGGTTTTTGGTATTGGGTATACTTTTGATATTTATTTTTACGATAATGATCATAATCAGAATTAAGAGACTAAGAGAATTCGATGAACTTTACGAGACAGAGAGTAAAAGTAAATTCAGAAAAAATATAGTCCGTGTAGAAGAACTAGCAATAAAACTTGGACCCGAGTATGAAGAGAAAGTTATAGAAAAGGAAGAGGACTTAAATCTCAAAAGATAGAGATTTAAAATTTCATCAACAATTATGGCCTATCCCCTTCTATTTGATTCCACTCGAAAGAGAGGGGCCCCTCTCTACTGCTCTGCGGCTGTGGTCTAGACTGGTTAGGACCCAAGCTTCCCAAGCTTGTAGCCCGGGTTCAAATCCCGGCAGCCGCATAATTCATCCTCTAATTTTCCTTTCAAGAGCTGATACCATCATTTGGGCCTGTTCGTTCTCAGGATCCAATTCAACTGCTCTATTCATGTGAATCAACGCATCTTCATATCTCTCTAGCTCAGCAAGGTAGGCTCCTCTGACATAATGGTATTCCGATTTATCAGGCAAAGATTCCACCAATTCTTTAGACACTTCTAATGCCTTATCCATTTCCCCCATATTTTCGAAGATCAAAGCCTTGTTCAGCAGTGCTTCTTCGAATTTTTGATCTATTGAAAGAGCATTATTGATCGATTCAAGACTTTCTTCATATTCGCCGTTTCGCATATGACAAAGAGCTTTGTTGTTCCAAACTTCTTTTGAGTTTGATTCTAAATCCAAAATATCTTCAAAACAAAGGATCGCCTCATCATATCTTTTCATCTCATAAAGAACACGACCTTTCTTTTTTAGAACGTCTAAATTATTTTCGTTAAGTTCTATCGCTTTATTATACGCCTTAACGGCCTTTTCCTTTTTATTATTCTCGTCATAAACATCACCTAAAAGAGCCCAAATTTCTACGCTGTTAGGATATATTTCTAAAGCATTTTTTAATTCTTTTATCGCTTTGTCATATTTCCCTCGTCCTAAAAAAAGTTCACCTTTTTTAAAAAAAGCGAGAGCCTTATTATCTCCACTCTCAATTGCTTTATCATAAAATCTTTGGGCTGTTTCATAGTCTCCATTCGCAAGGTAGTTGTTTCCCTTCTGAATAAAGTCGCTTTTCTTTTCGCTCTTGAAACTCTCTTCTTTTTTTCCGAGCTCCTCTACTTCAGACAATAGGTCGAATTTTTCAAGGAGTTGATATAATTTTCCTCCACCTACGATCTCTACTCTTTCATCAAGAATAGAGTCATTCGCTATTTTATCAGTGGTAATAAGTAAACCCTCAGTAGCAGGTGAAAGCAATTTTTTTAAATCTTCGACTGCTGAAGAAATATTTTCATTTGAACGAGTAATTTTTATCACAAAATTTTTCATTTCACCTTTTCGGTGAATGGTCCCTTCGACTAGTATGTCACCACTTATAGATTTCAAATTCGATATCTCGAATCCTAGGTCTTCGAGGACCCT
This sequence comes from Thermoplasmatota archaeon, assembly GCA_018334835.1. Taxonomy (GTDB): domain Archaea; phylum Thermoplasmatota; class Thermoplasmata; order Halarchaeoplasmatales; family Halarchaeoplasmataceae; genus Natronoplasma. The sequence goes on from JAGXLF010000018.1 coordinate 17,881, forward strand.
AAGACAGAGTCCCTCAAAATCATCCCTATCCATCTTTTGAACAGCTTTTAGAACTTTCTTCCTTTTATTCAATCTGACACCTAACCGGTATTCATTATATGTTCTTATCTATAAATATATTGCGTTAATCTATCTTTTCAAACCGATCTCGAACTTCTTCCCAGTTCACCAAATTGTCTTGAGGCCCAGAACATTCTACTGAAAAAGATGCTCTAGCAGAGCCGGTTTTACAGCATTCAACCAACGGCATACCTCTATCTAAACCGGCATAGAACCCGGCTCTAAATGCATCACCAGCACCTGTAGGTTCTACCACTTCCTGTGGTTCATAAGCGGGGATATCAACTTTTTCATCAGATAAATAAAGAGAACTTCCCTCTGCCCCTTTCGTTACGACGAGCGTATCTACATATTTTAAGATCCCTTGCGGCGTGTCTTCATTTAAATAATTAAGTGCGACCTTCAACTCCTTTTTATTACAGAAAAAATAATCACTTTTTCTTAAAAATTTCTCAAAAGTACTAGGTTCGTAAACGTATTCGAGTTCTTGGGCGGGGTCAAAGGCGATAGTTTTTTTCTCAGAGTCCGTTCTTTCAAAGATTTTCTCGTAGTAATCAGGTTTTCCGGTACCTATATGTAAAATATCGCACTCATTCATGGTCCTAGTCGCTAGTTCAAAACTTTCTGCATGATCCATAACAGCCTGGTCGATTATAGTTATCTGCTCTCCCTTAGCATCATTAACTATCCAACAAGTCGGGGTATTATATCCCTCCATGTTTTTTAGATCGTAGGTACAAACCCCCGATTCTTTTAGAGAGTTGAGATAATCTTCAGGAAAATCATCTCCAACGAAAGAAGCGAGGGACACATCAACATCCATCTCTGCGGCGGCTCTCGCGATATTAGCGGCAGTTCCCCCATATCTTACCACTCTGCTCTCAACGGCAATTGAAGAATCCTTTTCTGGAAGATTTGGAACTTTTAGAATGACGTCAAGAGCTGTATGTCCGAATACACCCAAATACAAATTCATATAAGGTTAAATACAATAGAAGAGTAAAAAGGTTTTGAAGTCTATTTACAGTTCTTTCTAATTTTATTCCAGCTCGATCTCGTCGACGGTGACCTCTTCTACTTCAGGGGTCTCTTCTTCATCTTCGTTCTCTTCGATGTCCTTGTCCACACTAGCATCTGTATCGGTCACTTCACCGAAGGCTAGGGTCCGAAGCACTCTTGTGATCTTTATCTCCACTTCATCCCCAACATCCGTGTCGGGAACGAAGATTACAAAATCATCTATCTTCGCTACTCCGTCTCCTTCCTTACCAATATCTTCTATTTTGACCTCGTACGTTTCCCCTTCTTCAACCGGGGGAGAAACTCCAACATCTTCGCTCATTTACTTACACCTCATTTATTTTACACTTCTTATTGAAGTGCAGGTATTTCAACAAACTTGGGATATTTATCTTTTGCCCTTCCAAATCTTTTTAAAGCAATTTTAAGACTTTCTCCGTCGAACCAACTTTTTCAAATTCCATCTTATTGGAGATCTCGGCATAGAGTTCTCTCCCTCTATTTTTTTCAGTAAAATCCCTTTCACCTATATTTTCTATATCGACGAGGATTAGTTCCGTCTCATTTGTAACTCCTTCTTTAACTCCCTCAAGATTTCTTATATTTCCTTCACCTACGGGAAAATCTGTAACAACGACCACATCCGCTTTTTTTATGAGCTCCGTATTTTTTTCGTATGAGTCATGGGTTATCGAGGAAAAAGGAGCTTCAGTGACGACTTCAAGATCTAAAAAATCGGCCTTTTCAAGATCGGAGTCCATCACGTTGAGAACACCTGCCGTGACTTCATATCCTTTTTCGACCAAGTCTTTCAGTAATGTGCCTGTTGAATTTCCACCGCAAATCACGTGGACCGTTTTTTCTCCTTTTTTGGTATTAATCTTTTTGTCAACGGGTGAGACATAAAGACTACCGTCTTTCGGATGTTCGTGAACTTCTGCTTCGACCCCATACACAGCCCTCAAGTGAGAGTTAGTTAAAACTTCTTTAGGCTTACCGTAAGCATGTTTTTTGCCATCGTCTAAAAGCAGGATTTTCTCGCAGTAACGCGCTGCTAGATTAAGGTTGTGATGAACTGAGATGACACTCAGATTTTTTTTCTCATTTTTTTCTTTGATAGTATCCATCACCTCTTTTTTATGTCCTATATCAAGCTGGGAGGTTGCTTCATCTAATAGTAATAGATCAGGTTTTTGAGTCAAAGCTCTCGCCAAAACCACTCTTTGTAATTCCCCTCCCGACAAGTCCCGGACCGAACGATCTTTAAATCTCAAGGTACTAGTGGTCTTCATTGTTTCCTCAGCTATCTTGATATCCTCTTTACCAGGATTTTCGAAGCGACCGAGGTAAGGACTTCTCCCCATCAGTACCACATCTCGAACCGTGAATGGAAAATTGATGAAAGTATCTTGGGGAACAACTGAGACTTTCTTAGCGATATCGTTTCTACTAATGTGGTCAATCTTTTTTTTATCGTATTTTACACATCCATTCCATGTAGGGATCACTTGTGTCAAAGCCCGTATTAGTGTACTTTTTCCTGATCCATTTGGGCCAATTATTCCAAGAAACTCTCCCTTTTCCACATTGAAAGAAATATTTTTCAAAATCTTCTTACCACTATATCCGGTTACTAAACTATCTACTTCTAGATTCACCATCCTGTCTCACCTCTGTTTTTTATTAGAAGATATATAAAGAAAGGTGAGCCGAGTAGAACCGTAACTATTCCAACTGGAATCCCCCCAATCATTCTCGAAATAGTGTCACAAACTACCAAAAATATCCCGCCAAATAGAGCGGATGTTGGAATCAACTTCTTGTGCTCAGGCCCAACGATCAACCTAGCTGCGTGTGGCATCATCAACCCAACAAAGCCGATGACTCCAGTGAATGCGACCATAGTAGCAGCTAATAAGCTAGAAGTAAACAATTGTATCATCTTAGTCCTTTCGACTTCTACCCCCATTTGCATGGCTGATTCTTCTCCCATTTGGAAAAGATTGAGGTCTTTGGAATATGCAAAAACTAAAGCTATTCCGATAATCATTATTGGGAGTGAGATCACTGCTTCTTTCCAGATACTCCCGTTCAAAGTTCCAAACATGAAAGCAAGGATTCTTAGGTGAAATTCTTTTTCAGGCGGACTGATATATCGTATGTAGTTGGTCAAGCCAGACATCAAAAAGTTCATGGCCAATCCTGCGAGAAGTAAAGTTGCGATGTCAGTCTTTCCTCTAACTCTTCCTAGAGCGAATACCAAAATAACTGTTCCTAATGCTGCAATGAATGCGAAGAGCGGAAGAAGATAGTAGGTTATACCAATATATATTCCTACAGCTGCTCCCATACCTCCACCCGCAGATACGCCAAGTATGAAGGGAGAGGCTAATGGATTTTTGAAAACCCCCTGCATTGAGGTCCCTGATACTGCTAAACTAGATCCTACGATTACACCTAGTAAGATCCTCGGCAGTCTCAGATTGACCACGATTGTTCTGTCTGTTCCTTCAAATGCTGGAAACCATCTTCCTATAAGAGGTGTTTCGGAGAGGAGGATAGCTAGAACTTTTTGGAATGGTATATCTACGGTACCGACCGTTGCAGAATAGATTATCACAATCAAAAGGAGTAGAGATAAAAAGGAAAAAAGAGATTTTGGTTTTTTTCTTATTATCTCTCTCATGCTTTCCATTTCTTTACCTTCTTAGCTATCAAACCTGCGGCTATAGAACCTCCAAACAGCCCCAAACCGACACTGGGGATTTCTTCTATTTCTCCTAAAGGATTCTCCTCTTCTTCCGCGCCTTCTACTTCAGAGATTATCTCTGTCAAATTCTCTTCAGCATTTACAATTCGTGGCCCAGGCCGGGACATTATGTCACCGTCTATGTAATGTATTTCTTCGTTCTCTACCGCGGTGATATCCTGCCAGTGATCTTCCTCGACAAGTTCTTCTAGGTCATCTTCTAGTCGGTCAGGTGCGATTATCACTTCTGGATCCTCTGCAATTATAGTTTCCTCTGATATAGTCCACCATCCGTTTTCTTCACCGGCAATGTTTCGTCCTCCTGCCTTTTCTATTAAGGTGTTTTGAAATGTATTATTTCCAGGAGTGTAGATGGGCTCTATTCCGGTTATATAAAATGTGTCGATTCTTTCTTCTTTCGGCAAGTTTCTAGTATCTTCAGTTATATTCTCCATTTCCGATCTCAAATCACCGACCTTTTCTTCGGCCCTGTTTTCAATGCCGCACATTTCTCCTAAAAGTTTCATGTCTGAATAGACATCTTCTAGTGTCGTAGAGGCAGTAGCTACTACCGTAAGATTATTATCTTTTAAAGTCTCGATCATTTCAGTATTGTACCAAGGAGTGACTACAACGTCCGGTTCAAGGTCTATTATTGTTTCGTAATCTACGCTGAATGAATCTCCAACCTTAGGAAGATCATTTACTTCCGGTGGGTAATCACTGTACTCATCTGTAGCGACCACCCTATCTCCTACTTCTAGATGAAATAGTATCTCCGTGTTAGAGGCCATAAAAGAGATGATCCTTTCAGGTGGTTCTTCAAAGGTGACTTCAACGCCTCGAGCATCGGTGACAGTTATCTCTTTTGAATCCTGAATATCTTCGAACTGGGCGCTCATCACTGAACCGCTACCGAGCAGAACTAGCACGACTAGGATACCTATTGAGGCTGTGAGAAGCTTTCGTTTTCCAAACATGCAATTTCCTCCATTCAACTTTACAAAACTAAAAATAAGTTTAATTATTTATAATTTGTCATACTTTGTAATTACTTTTCTATTCCTCTCCGTGCCTTTATCCCTCTTTTGTACGGATGTTTTATCTCTTTCATCTCAGTAACTAGATCGGCCCCCTCTATCAATTCCTCAGGTGCTTTTCTCCCGGTGAATAAAAGTTCTACATCATCAGGTTTGATATCTATCAAATCCATCAGATGTTCTAATCCCAAAAGCCCGAAATGGTAAGCTACGCAGATCTCATCTGCTATCACGATATCATAATCTCCTGATAGAATAGACTCTCTAATCTTTTCAACGCCTTTTTCGGCCCTTTCTATTTCCTCTTCGCTTGGAGTCTCCTCAACATGAAATTCACCGCTCCCGAATTGTTCTATAGTTATTTTATCTTCAAACCTTGCTAAGGCTTTATGTTCTCCAAAATCTAAAGTTTTCATGAACTGACCGATATAGACTTTGAAGTCTCTTCCGACCGCGCGTATCGCGAGTCCTATCGCCGCGGTCGTTTTACCCTTTCCATCGCCGGTATAGACCTGGACCAATCCTTTATCGAGTTTTTCACTCAAACCATCACCTTCTAACAATTTTTAACTAAGTAAACCAATGTTTAATAATC
>JAGXLF010000003.1 GCA_018334835.1 Thermoplasmatota archaeon
AAGTGAACCTTACAGCTTTACCAGCAGGGGGCTGGAGATTTACGATGTGGACAGGAGATTACGGATCGACAGAGGAAGAGATAACGATAACGATGGACAGTGATATGGAGATAACAGCTAACTTCGAGGAGGAAGAAGAAGTTGAGGAAGAAGAAGTTGAGGAAGACGAAGACGGAGGTATCCCAGGATTTACATCTATTATCCTGTTAATAGCAGTGGTTACAGCAGTGGCAATCTATCACAGAAAAGACAATTGAATCTCAGTCTTGATCAAAGTGTAAAGAAAAAACCTTTCCTGATCATTTCTTTTTTAGTAAGATTTAATCTTTCAACTATGGCACCTCGAAAAAAAAAAATGACTTTAATGATCTCTTATCTATACTGAGTTATATATCTACGAAAAGTCCATATAGATTAGCACAGATATACCTAATAAGGGTTGATTAATTTGGGAAACAAAATATTAGTTTTAGCTATAAGTCTCCTACTATTCAGCGGAATGCTGGCATTGGCGGGATCTGAAGCAACTGTGGGAGATGAGGTCAACACAAGTGTAGAGGATGAATTCGAACTGGCAGATTTATCGGATTCACCTTGGCCCATGTTTAGAGGGAATCTTAATCACACTGGACGGAGTCCTTACAACACGGATTACATAGATGGGACTGAAAGATGGAATTTTACCACCGGTGAATATGTGCTTTCTTCCCCCGCAATCGGAGAATATGGAACGATATACGTCGGCTCATATGACGGAAACCTGTATGCGTTGAACCCGGATGGGACGGAAAAATGGAGCTTTGCCACTAGCAGCCATGTTCAATCTTCGCCCGCTATTGGTTCGGACGGCACGATATACGTTGGCTCTAGTGACAACAACTTGTACGCGGTGAATCCGGATGGGACTGAAAGATGGAATTTTACCACTGGCCTTTCTATAAGCTCTTCGCCCGCTATCGGAGAAGATGGAACGATATATGCTGGCTCAAACGACGATAACCTGTATGCATTGAACCCGGATGGGACTGAAAGATGGAATTTTACCACCGGTGTCTTTGTGTATTCTTCGCCCGCTATTGGTTCGGACGGCACGATATATGTCGGCTCTGGAGACAATAACCTATACGCGTTAAACCCTGATGGGACTGAAAGATGGAATTTTACTACCGGTCACTATGTGCGTTCTTCGCCGGCTATTGGTTCGGACGACACGATATATGTCGGCTCTAGTGACAACAACTTGTACGCGGTGAATCCGGATGGGACTGAAAGATGGAATTTTACCACTGGCCTTTCTATAAGCTCTTCGCCCGCTATCGGAGAAGATGGAACGATATATGTCGGTTCAAACGACGGTAACCTGTACGTGTTGAACCCGGATGGGACAGAGAAATGGAACTTTACCACCGGTAGCTATGTGAATATGCATTCTTCGCCCGCGATCGGATCGGACGGTACGATATACTTCGGCTCCTGTGACAACAATCTGTACGCGGTATACCCGGATGGTACAGAAAAATGGGGTTTTTTGACTGACGGAGATGTGTATTCTTCGCCCGCGATCGGATCGGACGGTACGATATACTTCGGCTCTATGGACAACAATCTGTATTCAGTTGGAGGAAAGGATATAATACCCCCAACAGTATCGATAAGCTCACCGTCGGAAGGAGCTATCATTTCAAGTTCATTGGTGACGGTGGAGTGGTCTGGCAGTGATGGTGAAATGGGCATTGATCACTATGAGATACAGATCAATAGCGGAGATTGGACAGACATTGGAGTCCTGACCAGCTACACTTTCACTGATCTATCGGATGGTTCTTATACAGTGGATGTCAAAGCCGTAGACGTTGCTAGCAATACCAATACGGACACTGTAAATTTCATCGTAGACACTACCCCCCCACCTTCAGTTCCTCAGAACCTACAGTCGATAGATGGAGATGAGCAGATAAACTTAACATGGGATCCACCGTCGGATGATGGTGGAAGTAACATAACTGAGTACAAGATATATCGAGGTACTACAAGTGGAATTTTGACCCTTCATGACAGTGTAGGAGGGGATACAACAACCTATATCGATACAGGACTTACCAATGGGGTGACATTTTACTATCAGGTGAGTGCCGTCAACAGTGCTGGGGAAGGAGATAAATCAGCTGAAGTAAGTGCTACACCTTCTTCTAGTGATACGGATGATAGTGATACGGATGGAAAAGATGACGGAAGTATACCTGGATTCACATCTACTATCCTGTTAATGGCATTGGTCACAGCAGTAGTGATCTACTACAGAAAAGACAATTGAATCTCAGTCTTGATCAGAGAGTAGAGAGAAAAACCTTTTCTCGATCATTTCTTTCTTTTTGAGAACTTGCTGAAGGCCTTCGATTAAAAAAGAGCTAGAATTTCTGTTTCTCAGATAAACGGCGAGATCATGAATCCATGTCCACTGAAGCCCACCATCGGGACTCCACAGACTTCAAAGACCTTTCTCCTGTGCTTCTGCCAATAATTAAGGTCTTATTCAACAAATAACAATAATTCAAGAAATAATACTACATCAAAGCACTATTGAACTATATATATAATAAGAAAGTTTTTCTCCTCTGTTCGGTTAGTTATGGCCCCAGCGATAAAGAGGTGTTATACAGAGAGGGGAAATTTGTATTCTCTTTTTATCTCTTCTTTATTTTTAGGGACTAAAGAGACGTTTTAGTCTTTTCTTAACTCTTTATAATAGATTATACTAAAGAATGTATAACCGATAAAAACTAGACCAAGTGGAAAATATTGCCAGATAAGAGCCCCATAGATATTTCCCCCTTCCACGGTCTTTATCATGTAAATTACTATGCCAGCTCCTGCTAAATTAGCTCCAATATTAGAAAGAAGACCTGACCATAAAAGTTTATTTACTCTAGATTTTAAAAGAATCCTTCCTAATAAAAATGGGATGGAGGAAAAACAAACGTTCATCGCAAAAATTAATACCTGATTAAGAAAAAATATTGAATTGAGTATCTTTCTTATTAGTTCAAGGTCTTGCTGGATAGTTTCAGGGGAAGTTGGTACTGCAAAAAGGTAGCCGACGACATATAACAACAATAAAGGTAAAAATAATACGACTAGAATCAACAATACTCCCATTCCAAACAATATCTTGATCAAAAAATTATTATCTACAGGGTAGGCCCTTTCACCCTCTGCCTTTAACGCCTGATATATCCCGATTCCCAAAAGTACCAAGAAAATAATACCAGCGATGAAAACACCTATCACAGCATCGCTCACAGGAACCTCTCCATTTGTTTTTGGTTCTAATAAAAGAGGAACGGTAGTAACAAGTATGAAAATAGAGGTGAGGATTGCAAATAAGAAAGATGATAATAAGATCTTCTTTTTACCCGCTCTTTTTAAAACCATTATTGTGTACACGACCTCTAATATATCAAAGAAAGATTATTTATATTTAATCGACTAAAGAAAAGGAGAAACGATGAACCATACACCGAAAATCAACATTATTCCTCCACAGACTCCAAAAACTTTCCGTCGGTGTTTTTCCCAGTATTTCAAGGTTCCGTGAGAAGAAAAAGTCAGAAAAGAGTCCCAGATAAGGTCGCATGACCAATGAACTACTGCGAATACGATCAGGAACCAGACTCCGAATTCTAATGCTCTTGTGATCAATGCTGCACCTACTGTGGCCCACCATATGAAGAAATATGGGTTCGCGGCACTCGTTACTACCCCCACGATCGTGGGAGGATAGGGAAACTTCTTTTCTCCTTCCTCCACAGGTTTGAAAAGTTGAATTCCTAGATATATGAGAAGGATTCCTCCTATTACCCCGATAACGGCTTTAGCTTCCCATGTAGCGATAAAGGTAAGACCCACCGCTACAAGAGCTATGATCGGAAATTCTACCACGGCGTGACCGAGTGCGATCTTGACTCCCGCTTTCTTATCTTCGGCTCCTTTAGCTATAGCTCCTGCGGTAACAGGACCGGGCATCATCACTCCGCTCAGCGAGATAAATACAGTCGCTCCGAGAAGAGCTATTGGTTCCCACATATCTTTATCCTACTACGCCGCCTTCTTCTTCCAGATCCATGTCTTCGAACCTTTCCACTCTCAATCTCTCGATGTCCATCGACGGCTGTTCTCCCAAGATAAGTTCTGCCGTAACTTTATCCACCATCGGAGAGACCATAAATCCGTGTCCGCTGAAACCATTCACCTGATAAAAACGCTCAATTTCCGGAACGGAACCTAGAATAGGTTGAGCGTCGGGAGTAGTATCATAAAAACCGGCCCACTGCCTTATCATATGGACTCCGCTGAACCTTGGTATGAAATCCAGCAATGTGTCGGAGAAATTTTTCAAGAACCAGAGACTACCTTTTTGATTTAGACCGGGTTCTTCATCTGGATTACCTATACCTCCGACTATATTACCGTGCTCGCTCTGGCTGAAGTATATTCCGTGTTCGAACGAGATGACCATCGGATCTAAAAACCGCTTGTAGGGCTCTGTCACCATGATCTCATGTCTCACAGGAACGTTAGGGATCTCAGCTCCCGCCATCTCAGCGACCTTCGAAGACCATCCTCCAGCCGCATTGATTACTGTATCGGTCTTTATGTTCCCTTCGGATGTTTTCACTTTTTTTATCTCATCTCCTTGAGTCACTATATCTGTCACTTCGGTGTGCTCTTTGATATCGATACCTATCTCTCTCACCCTGTCAGCGTAACCGTGGATCACTTTGAAAGGATAGATCGTCCCGTCGCTCTGGTTGAATGTAGCGGCTACAACGTCTGAGATATCCAATTCAGGTACTATCTCTTTAGCCTCCTCAGGGCTCAAAAATTTGCTATCAACCCCTAACTTGTTCTGCAGCTTTACGTTCTCTTTGAACTCGGCAGCTTCTTCTTCATGGAAAGACAGAACCAGATAGCCACCCTGATAGAATTCTAGGTCTTCTTCTAACTCGTCGTCCAGCCTCTCGAACATCTTCCTGCTTTCCCGAGCCAATTTGATATTATCTTCAGAAGTCCACTGCTGTCTTATCCCCCCTCCGTTTCTTCCACTTGCTCCATAACCCAAATATGATTTATCTAGAACTAAAACGTCTGTAAAGCCTTTCTTACCAAGATGGTAAGCTGTTCCTAGACCGTTAACACCTCCGCCGATGATGACCGCCTCGTATTTTTCAGTCATCGTCTTCCCCTCCTTCATCGGGAGAAGCTAGAAGACTGAAAGGAACGGGCCTCGAAGGTGGTCTCGCAGTCGGTTCTTTCATCTCCTCTACATCTTTACCTGTCTCCCTCCTCAGTATCCTTCTCGCTAACAACAGACAGGCCTTTCCTTGACAGGGTCCCATACCGAGCCTGAGATGTCTCTTCAACGTCTCTAACTCATCATAGCCTTCTTCTATAGCTTCGACGATATCTTCTTCCGTCAGATCTTCACACCTGCATACGACGGTGGTCATTTTTCCACCTCGAAACCTCTAACTTTCCAAACATTTTCCTTGTCCACTTCAATGGTTACCGCGTATGTCTTTCCCGATTGTCTCACATTGGTAACTACCGCTTTTTGCACTTCGTTCCCTTCTCTATCTAGGGCTTTGACTTCGTCACCCTCATCAGGCACGGGTATGTACTCGTAGGGGATCGTGATCTTACAGTTTTCATCGCTGTAACTGCAGTCCACAACGAATATCGCGAGACCGGGACATTCGGTGACACAGAAACCGCATCCCGTACAAGTCTCGTATTCCACGTCCGGCGTATCTGTGATCTCTTCCATCTCTACCGCATCGAAAGAGCAAGCTGCTACGCAGGGATCACATGGGATGTTTTCTACGCATTCCATTATAACCACGGGTCCTTCTTCGAGTCTCTCGTCGGATGGAATCTCTAGATCCTCTTTCCTTATTATACCAGTACTTTTGTATTCGCTCATCCGCAGATCACCTCTTTTGTCATCCGCACACCTCCTCGTCTACGGTACAGGTTTTGACACCCTGTTTTGGCACTTCGCCGTATGGACCCTTTCTCATCTTATCGAGACCTTCTTTAGCCTCTTCTTTTGATCTTCTAGTATCTTCCGTTTCTTCATGCAACTCCTCATAAATAGCTGCGCCAGCTATCTTTCCTTCCAGCGCTGCTACAGTAGCTTCTTCTATTCCGGCTGCGTCTCCCGCCACGTAGATACCTCTTTGGGTGGTCATCATGTCTTCCGTTCTCAACGGAACGAAACCACCGAGTTCAGGAACGTAATCCATCTCGCAGTCCGCCTGTCTCAAGAAACCGGTGTCAGGGCTGAGCCCCACGGCGAGACATATAACGTCACATTCTACTTCTCTTTCAGTTCCCTTCACAGGATTCCAATTCTCGTCTATCTTTTGAACTACTGCTCCTTCTACTTTTTCATCTCCAATAGCTTTCTTTATAGTGTGGCTGGCCCTTATAGGTACACCGGCTCTTCTTATTTTTGAAGCGTGAACCTGGTAACCCCCGATCTCAGGAAGAGCTTCGATGATTTCAACCACGTTGACTCCTGCTTGGAGTAACTGATAGCCGACTATCAATCCTACGTTACCTGAACCGATCATCAGGACTTTTTCTCCGGGTACGATACCTTCTTCGTTCATGAGGGTCTGGACTCCTCCAGCTCCGTAAACTCCTGGAAGGTCGTTGTTTTCAAAAGAAAGGTAGTTCTCAACGGCTCCTCCCGCGTAAACTATACCTTGGGAATCGTATATCTCCAATCTTCCGTCCGACTCTATGGTTATCTTCTTTTCGGGATAGTAGCCGAGTACTTTAGAACCATTATGTATCTCGACTCCTACGTCTCTAGCCTCTTCGAGCAACTCCTTTCCTATATCTATACCTCTCGTTCCTGCGTCTTCTTGATGACTGCCAAAAAATTGATGGGTTTGTTTGACGAGTTGACCGCCTAGGTCGTCTCCTTCATCGAATAGGTGTACTTCGCTTCCGTTTCTCGCCGCAACGATCGAAGCCATAAGACCTGCAGGCCCTCCACCGATCACGGCTATCTCGATCTCTTCTTTCTTCCTTTCCCCACCTCTCCCAACGTCGGTTTGAGGGAATTCAGCCTTCGGACCATGTCTTTCGACCTCCATACCTTCTTCGGCCAAAGTCACGCAGGTCCTTATATTGGGTCTTCCGTCGACCGACATTAGGCAGGAGGAGCATTTTCCTATGGCGCAGAAGAAGCCTCTGGGTCTTTCCAACTTCTTGCTCTCCGTGAACTTTCTTAGGCCATCAGCATAAAGAGCGGAAGCTATCGTCTCTCCTTCGTAGGCCTTTATCTTTTTACCTTCAAAATCGAAGTAAAATTCATATCCTCTGTCGAAGTCCAGGATGGGATGTTCAAAGATTCTTCTTTCGCTCATCTGAGCACCGTGCCAATGTGATTAGGTGATAAGATAAAAATATTTTTGTATATTTTGAGTTTCCATCGGATCATCATATAGGATTTAAACCTATAACTAATATATCAAGAGTTCAATCAGATACCGATGAAGTGGTATATCTGCAGAGAATGCGGAAGCACATCAGAGAAAGAGAAAGAGTGCCCGTCCTGCGGTAAACCTATGGAAGAAGTTGAGGTCTCTAGAGGATTCGAGGGTTCTATACCTTTCCTCCTGGCGGGGATCGCAGCTGTTCTTTTGATCCTCAGTTTTCTCACCGATCGCTTTATTCTGATTTGGTTAACCTTTCCTATTATCGGTGCGGGGTTGATATACGATCACCTTTATCAGAAGCATGTCAAAAATGCTTTAAAAGATACGATAAAATAAAGATATATAAAGATAGATAAAACACCCTATATAAGGCAAATTTTCCTTTTATACCCAGAGGGTAAAAAGATTAATATAGGTCGAGAACATGTTATATGATGTCCCCTGACGATTATTATCGGCATTGTGGGATGCACTCGAAAAAAGGATATTTATGAGATGCTGAAGTGTATTTGAAGGAAGGTTAAATGATGGAAGATGAGTCTATATTGCAAAAAGAAGATATTTACGATTCTGACAAGATAAAAGTGCTCGAAGGCCTGCAGGCTGTCAGAAAAAGACCCAGCATGTATATAGGCAGCACTGACGAGAGAGGTCTTCACCATCTGGTATACGAGGTTGTGGATAACAGCATAGACGAGGCCATGGAAGGTTACTGCGATAGGATCGAGATAACGATAAAAGAGAACGGGTCCGTAGAGGTGTGTGACAACGGTAGAGGTATACCTGTCAGCGATCACCCGCAGTACGATAGACCTGGCTTAGAGATAGTGATGACAAAGCTCCATGCTGGAGGCAAGTTCGACAGGAAGAGTTACAAAGTTTCTGGTGGACTTCACGGCGTCGGAGTTTCTGTCGTTAATGCTCTCTCCGAATGGCTCGAGGTCAAAGTCAAAAGAGAAGGAAATGTATATCATCAAAGATACGAGAAAGGTCAACCCGTGACAGACGTGGAAAAAGTTGGGGAGGACGGTAAAGTCAGCGGAACCATAACGACTTTCAAACCCGACCAGGATATATTTGAAACGGTTGACTTCGAGTATGATGAATTAAAAGAGCGTATGAGAGAGCTCGCTTTTCTAAACAAGGGATTGAAGATACATATAAAAGATGAAAGAAACGATCTAGAAGACAGTTTTCATTATGAAGGCGGTATCGTAGAATATATTGAGTATTTGAACAGGGACAAAGAGAAACTTCACTCTGAACCTATATATTTTAAAAGGAGGGAGGACGGCGTTCATGTAGAGGTCGCGATGCAGCATCGGACCGAATCGTACTCTAGAGAGATACTGGCCTTCGCTAACAATATCAACACTAAAGAGGGCGGCACTCATCTCAGCGGTTTTAGAGCGGCTTTGACGAGGACTTTTAACAGCTATGCGGATAACAACGATCTTGCTGAAGATCTAAACATAAGAGGAGACGATTACAGAGAGGGTCTTACAGCTGTGATAAACGTCAAGCTTCCCGAACCGCAGTTCGAAGGTCAGACAAAGACCAAGTTAGGGAACAGCGAGATCAGAGGCATAGTACAATCTATAGTCGGTGAAGAGTTGATGACGTACCTAGAAGAGAATCCTAGAGTCGCTGAAGGTATCATAGAGAAAGCCGTCACCGCCGCAAAGGCGAGACAGGCTGCCAAAAAAGCAAAGGAACTCACCAGGAGAAAAGGCATCTTGGACAGTGTAGATCTCCCTGGAAAACTTTCCGACTGCGCCAATCCCGATCCGACTAAATCTGAACTGTATATCGTGGAGGGCGATTCCGCAGGGGGTTCTGCCAAGCAGGGAAGAGACAGGGACTTTCAAGCTATACTTCCTCTTCGGGGAAAGATAATCAACGTGGAAAAAGCCAGGCTGAACAAGATGCTGGAGAACAAGGAGATAAGGTCCATAATATCGGCGATAGGTGCAGGGGTAGGAGAAGATTTTGATCCTGATGAATGTAGGTACCATAAGATCATAATAATGACCGACGCCGATGTTGATGGAGCGCATATAAGAACTTTACTTTTCACCTTCTTTTACAGGTATATGAAACCACTTTTAGAGCGAGGTTATCTCTACATGGCTCAACCTCCGCTCTACAAGATAACCAAAGGCGGGGGAGTGAGGTATGCATACAGGGAAGAAGACAAGCAGGAGATACTGGAGGAATGGGGCAAGAGGGGAGTGAGTATCCAAAGGTACAAGGGTCTCGGTGAGATGAATCCTAAAGAACTGTGGGAGACCACGATGAATCCTGAAAATAGAAAACTAGCGAAAGTTACGGTTGAAGATGCTGAGCGGGCTGATGAACTGTTCAATCTTCTGATGGGCAAAGAGGTTCAACCTAGAAAAGAGTTCATAAAACGGAACGCAGCGGCAGCTACTAACATAGACGTGTGAGGTGTTTTGATGGAAGGAGAAACTGAAGAGATAGCGGACGAGGTTTATACTAGAGATCTGGAGGAGGAGATGGAAGATTCCTATATCAATTACGCCATGAGCGTCATCGTTGGTAGAGCTCTCCCTGACGTGAGAGACGGTCTGAAGCCCGTGCACCGCAGGATATTGTATTCGATGCGGCAGGAAGGTCTGTCTTCTAATAAATCTCATAAGAAGTCTGCGAGAGTTGTAGGTGACGTTCTGGGTAAGTATCATCCTCATGGAGATCAAGCGGTCTACGACGCTTTGGTCAGGATGTCTCAGGATTTTTCTTTACGGTACCCTCTTGTTGATGGACAGGGTAATTTTGGTTCTCTAGATGGTGATGAGCCCGCAGCGATGCGTTACACCGAAACTCGTTTGGAAGAGATGGCGGAAGATTTAATGGAAGATTTGGATAAAGAGACTGTTGAATTCAGGGACAATTACGACGGTAGTCTGGAAGAACCCGTGGTTATGCCTTCAAAGCTCCCGAATCTTCTACTGAACGGAGCGAGCGGTATAGCCGTGGGTATGTCAACCAACGTCCCTCCACATAATCTGAACGAGCTTGTAGGTGCGATAAAACTCTTGATAGATCAACCCGAATGCGAGATAACTGATCTTATGGAGGAACTCCCAGCACCAGACTTTCCAACGGGAGGTATAATCTACGGGTATAACGGAGTTTACAACGCCTACAAGGAAGGTAGAGGGAAGATCAAGATCAGAGCGAAGACAAAGATCGAAGATC
Organism: Thermoplasmatota archaeon; assembly: GCA_018334835.1. Lineage (GTDB taxonomy): Archaea > Thermoplasmatota > Thermoplasmata > Halarchaeoplasmatales > Halarchaeoplasmataceae > Natronoplasma. Next base: position 10,728 of record JAGXLF010000003.1, read on the forward strand.
TTAGAGGTCAAAGAAAAAGGATCGTGTTAAACGAGATACCATATCAGGTGAACAAATCCAAACTGGTCGAGAGCATAGCCTCGCTGGTGAATGATGATGTGATAAGCGAGATCTCTGATCTAAGAGATGAGTCCGACAGGGATGGCGTGAGAGTGGTCATCGATCTGAAGAGAGGAGTCATACCCGATGTGGTGTTGAACAAACTTTTCAAGCATACCCAGATGGAGGTCACATTCGGTGTGATCAATCTTGCACTGGTAGACGACGAACCGCAGGTTTTGAATTTGAAAGAGACGCTTCAACATTTTATCGATCACAGGGTGGATGTTATCACCAGGAGGACCAAGTATGAGTTGGACAAAGCTCAGGACAGAGCTCACATACTAGAAGGCCTTTTGACGGCTCTAGACAATCTGGATAAGGTGATAAGTATAATACGCTCTTCTGAGGAACAGTCTAAAGCGAAAGACAGGTTGATGTCCGAGTTTTTACTGAGCGACGATCAGGCACAGGCTATACTCGACATGAGATTGAGAAGATTGACCGGTATGGAAAGAGACAAGCTGCAGACTGAATATGAGGAACTGCAGGAGGATATCAAGGAGTACAAAGAAATACTTGGAGATGAAGATAGAATACTGAATATCATCGAGAACGAACTCGACGAGATGGCCGATAAATACGGCGATGAAAGAAGGACCGAGATCAATAAGGAAGCGGAAGACCTGGAAACGGAAGACCTGATACCAGAAGAAGAGTTGGTGATAACTTTGACCCAGAGGGGTTACATCAAGAGAACGCCTGTCGAGACTTACAAGAAGCAGAGGAGGGGTGGCGTTGGTCTGATAGGCATGGATACTAAGGAACAGGATCATGTGGTGGACCTCTTCGTTACGAATTCTCATGACTACCTTTTGTTCTTCACTGATAAGGGGAGAGTTTATTGGCTCAAAGCTTACAAATTGCCTAAGGGTAGCAGAAGATCCCAAGGAAGACCTATAGTGAATATGCTTCCGAGGTTGGACGATGACGAGAACATAGAAGATCTGATACCGGTTAGCGAATTCTCTGAAGAAGAATATTTGCTCTTCGCTACCAAGAAAGGGAAGATCAAACGTACATCTCTAGCTGATTACAGCAATCCCCGGGTGACCGGCATATGGGCTATCAAACTACGAGATGATGATGAACTGGTGGAAACTAGACTTTCCGACGGCTCGAAAGATGTGATGCTCGCCACCAAGAACGGACAGGCGATCAGATTTGACGAGGAAGACGTGAGATCGACGGGAAGATACACCATGGGAGTGATAGGAGCGAGTTTAGAAGATGATGACGAAGTGGTGAGCATGACTCTAGTGAATGATGAAGATACTTTGTTGACACTCACCGAAAAAGGGTATGGAAAGCGCTGTGATGTCGAAAATTACAGGAAGACGAACCGAGGCGCAAAAGGGGTGATAACGATGAAGACAGTAGAGCGCAACGGAAAAGTTGTTTGTGCACGCAGGGTAGAGGACGACGAAGAGATCGTACTTCTAAGCAGGAAGGGTATGATAATAAGGACCCGGGCTGGCGATATAAGCAAACAGGGTAGGAACACCATGGGTGTGAAAGTGATGAATCTAAAAGAGGACGACAGGCTAAAAGCGATGTCGAAAGTGGTTAGTGAGGAAAAGGAGAAGGAGATTATCGAAGAAGATACTTCTTCTGAATCACTCGAGCAAAGCTCTGCGGATGAATCACTCGAGCAAAGCTCTGCGGATATTGAGGAAGAAGAGACGAGCGAATGAGGCGAAAAACTCTTATTGGTTTATAGATTGAGCTTTTAACACTTGAGAGTCTCTTGGGCGCGTGGCCTACTGGGGAAAATAAAAAAAACATTTTCCCCATACATTCAAGGCCATCAAGATGCCCTTGAATATAGGCCGGACAGTCTCATCGACAAAACCTCTTAATGGGCGCGTGGCCTAGGCTGGACATGGCGCTGCCCTTCTAAGGCAGACATCATGGGTTCGAATCCCATCGCGTCCGCTCATAAATCTCTGATTTTAAGCGGTCAAGAAGAACTCGTTAGAGTTCTTTGGCGTCCGCCATATTATTTTTTCTTTCTATAATTGACGGACTAAGAGAATGCAGTAGCATTCTTTAGAGTCCACTTTTCTATGAAAAGCGGTGAGTTAGAAAGCGCTAGCTTTCTGAAGCGTCCGCTTACAAATCTTTTATTTTAAGCGGGTAAGAAGAACTCGCTAGGTTAGAGTTCTTTAGCGTCCACTACATTATCTTTGATTTTAAACTTGGTAGAAAGATATGTTGGTACATTTTCAGTATTCGTAAGTTTGTCTTTTTCGCTAATCGACAGAAAAAGATAACCATCAACCCTCTTCAACTTTCTCATAAGAGTAGTACTTCTGGCAATGTACACACCAGTAATCTTCTTCTTTTGAATCTTTAACCACTGTGTTTCCACATCGAGGACATTTTTCGACCAATTTGATTTCCTCTAATTAAAGACCGTATATATTTTGTTCTATTCACTAGGATATTCCTTAATATTTTTTCTGATGTTTTCAGATTTTTAGAAGATTTAATTAAAAAATATAAAATAAAATTAGGGTTAAAATTGATCACAAAAAAGTCCTATTCACTAAAAAGTTGATAAACCCGAACATCCAAAAAATCTAATAAGGGATACCGATACTATCTGCCTGTACCCCTTTTGGGGGTATAGGGTAACACGGCATCCTAACGGGCTCCAGTTACGTGGGATGATCGCCGATGGGTTTACTGACCAGTTATGGGATGATGATTAACTGGAGCGGTGACCCGTGATTCGATGACACGTAGGGTAGCTCCCTGCGTGGAGGAAACCCGTTGATCGGGGTTCAAATCCCCGTGCCCCCATTTTTCTACGAAAAATGGTGACACTCTGCGGAATCGTAGATTCCGCTGGACTCCTCGAAAACTTTGTTTTCTGCGGGTCCCCGTGCCCCCACTATACCTCAGGTTCATAACGTCAAGTCTATATTTCACTTTTTATTTTAGAATATTTTCTCTTCCCTTTTCAAAATTCATCTAACGAGTTTTTCGACTAGAATTCCTTCTTGTACTCCTCTATCTTTCCTTTGCGGAAGTATGAGGTAGCTGGTTGCTTATCCTTGTCCGTATCTGTAATCACTGCAGGAAGGTTGGCACCATATTTTTCGAATGTTTTCACGTACTTGTCCTTAACTCTGTACCCATTTAGTGTGTCAAAATAAATCCTACCATGTCTTTTCTAGAAGAAAAATTCTTTATTTTTATCATAATAAACAACTCCTAAAGGTGTTCCATGCCATTTTTTGTCTTTGATTGGATGAAGTATACAAGAGATATCATCTACTTTGACCTTGTGCTTGACACCTAATGGAGTTATCCATATCAACTCATCGTCTTCAAATTTGTACTTGTCCACATGCACGTGCTTCAACATACTTCTATAACCTAAAAAATACATCAAGAATGGAGTTTGGATACAGAATAATATCAAAAAATACATTATACCTGAGGTGAAAATCATGATTGGACTATCTAATGGTGGATTAAAGAAATCAAATATTGTTAAAAACACAACAGCACCTACCGGGCCAAGGATTGCCATAAATATTTGGATATCAACAGTTTTTTTCTTACGAATTTCCAATCGTTTTCATGGATCTCTGACATCTTCAACCACCCCCATTATCAGTAAACTCCTTCAACAAGCTTTGCTCATATACCATTATAGCGGACAACAGGAAATTGAACCCAGCGAAGAACAACAGCACGCTAATCCAATTGTTATTCTTTACTATCAGAAAGATAGCGAAGATCAAGACCATTATAACCGTGTTTATCAAGATAAAATAAAGACAGAAATCGTACATCTTGTGGATATTTTTCATTTCCATATCTTCTCGTTTCAGAGTCCACTCTGATATCCTCTTTCTGAAAGCGATCAATATCAAACCGCCTATGGTGTAACCTAGAAGGGATATTATTCCTAACATATTCAGCGGTGCCCCCTGTAATCCTCATCTGGTCCGCTCTTATAATACTTGTAAAGTGGATACTCGATCAGGATCAGATGGATGGCAGTAAATATTATAAAGCCTGATATCAAGATCCAACCAAGTAGTATCGGGTCAAAATAAACCATTATACCAAGAGGGATCACTATCATTAAGATAAACTTCCAAAAAATACGAATCGCCGTACTCGGGTCTTTATATTTATCATTCCTCTCAGCAACCTTTCTGGCTAATTTAGGAAGAGAATCCTTTATCTCATCGTAGTCGTGATATTCATTTTCCTCAGCATAATCAGGATATTCCTCCACCTCTCTCTTCTTTTGGAACTTATCGGTCGCTGAACTTGGCAGTGCTTTCATCACCTTTTTGCCCATGTTCCTTCGGATGATGTATCCCCCCGATACCGTTTTGATAACCAGTACCTTTCCGTAAGTCTGCGATTCCTCGTATTGTATCTTAGTGATATCCTTGTACTTCACCTTCTCCCTTTCTCCACTGGGCGTGTACTTTTCAGGTATCTCTATTCCATCCTTCATGACCATATATGGTCTACTTTTCTTCAGACAATAGCCACCGAATATCCGGATAAAAGCAACAAGGAGCACAGTAGAGACGGCCATGACTATAGTAAACATGATATTTCCAACGATCAATCCGACGATGGCTAGTAATGAAAAGAAAACGATGATTATTGCGGGAGATATCCACTTGAACGCAATCTCTAAATTATCATCGGGTCGTAACTCTTTTACCTTTTCTACATCTCGTTGATTATGTTGCTCCAAGTAGTTTTCCTCATCAGCGACCATCTATTTTTAGTAAAATGAGATATTATTTTTAATAGTTCGGTTAATCTTCGTGGAATTCAATAACATATTTCCCCCACTTCAAGAACGGGATATCATATCTCACAAATTCTACAGAAGCTTCTTTGTCAGTATTCTCATTGATCCATCTTTTGTACTCCTCGATAAGGGACCTGCCGTATTTCCCACCTGTCCCTGGACCTAAGATCACTCTACCATCATCACCATCCTTTTTTGTTTTCACAATTACAGCACTATCTTCCTTCGACGGAACTAATATATCATCTATATCGCTAAATCGAAGTTTTTCTTTCCTCACTTCTCTGTCGATATAATGCATATTTTCTGAATCATAGCCCAATTTCTTTTTGGCATTCTTTAGCGAAAATAAAGGAGAAATTGCTGAGAATATGATGAAAATGATACCAATTATCATCGTTAATTGTACAGGAGGCCCAGTTAAAATTTCACTTATTACAATGAAAACCGTGTATCCCAAGATGGCCATGCCGGAAAATAAAATCATGTACTTTTTTACGATTGACTTGTATCTTGTTCCCTTCCATCTAATTTTATCATCATCTATTTGACTAGTGCCTCTCTTCTAAATTCATTTTTTGTTATATGAATTTTTATTTTTTAGAATTTGGCTTATCGTCTAGATAAAGTTTGACTAGATATGTCGAAAATGCTAGCACAGGGATAGATAAAATCAGGGTATCATAGCAAACCAGGAGAAGTTTTTTGTAATCGAATCCAGGGTGATCTACAGAAGGTATATTGCCATGGCCACTACGAAGATGGAAATGAGAGTCCAATATTTGAAAAATCTTGTCACCAGCCCACCGCTATTCTTCATTTAAACATACGTTAGAATCCCGGTTGTCCTCATATCTTTCTGAGTTATTCAGCTAAACTTAAAAGGAAAGATTTATGTATTGAGTACACAATTATTGTGTAGACAATTAAGAGGAAGATATCGATGAGATTTGTAGATCGCGAAGAAGAATTGGATGCCTTAAGGAAACTGTACCGATCAGATAGATTTGAATTTATATCTGTCATCGGGAGGAGAAGAGTAGGCAAAACAGAATTGATCAAGAAATTCTTAGAGGAAAAGCATGGCATCTATCTTTATATATCTATGAGTGATGATAAACAGCTCAGACTCCATATAGCGAAAAGGTTGAACGAAATACTAGGATCAAGTCTCGTCGGTGAACCTACATGGAGAGACATCATCGATGCTCTTTTTGATAAAAGTGAGAAAGAAAAACTAGTTGTTGTTTTCGATGAATTTCAGAGGCTTTTGAAGATCAATGAAGCTGTGCCTTCACTCCTACAAGAGGCTATAGATGAAAGAAAAAATTCGTCTAAGATGCTGCTCTGTGTGGCAGGTTCTTCCATCGGCATGATAGAAAAGTTGTTTCAATCCGATGCCTCGCTTTATGGGAGAAGGACTCGGAACATCAGGTTGAACCCTTTCGACTACGAGGGAGTTAGGAAATGGTTTGGCTCTAATGGGTTGGATGAGGAGTCCATATTGAAGAGATATACTGTTTTTGGAGGAACTCCCAAGTACCTAGAGTTTGCAACAGAGGGATCGCTTATGGATAATATAGGTGAACAGATTCTTTCTCCTCACTCACTGCTTTACGACGAGCCTTGGGTGCTCCTTTCAACTGAACTGAAATCTCCTGATAAGTATTTTGACATCTTAAAGCTCATATCTCTCGGAAAGGAGACTCCTAAAGAGATATCCGATCAATTAGATCTTGAAAGGACTTCGTTAGGGTATTATATGAGGAAACTTAGGAAAGATCTCGATATGCTCAAAAGGTTAGCACCTGCAACTGAAAAAGTAACCAAAAGCAAGAAAAAGAGATACAGGATAAAAGATAACTTTTTCAGGTTCTGGTTTCACTATGTTTATCCCAATAAAGATCAACTAGAGATGGGTGATCAAGAGGGTATAAAAGGCAAGATTGAAGATGAATTCGGTGGATATATGGGAAGAGTTTTTGAAGATGTAGTAAGGCAGATCATCAGGAAGAGAAATGGGAACAAATTACTTGAATGGGAATTAGGCCAGTATGAAAAAATAGGGTCATGGTGGGATAGACAGGGCAATGAGATCGATATCTGTGGAGTTTCAAAAGATGAAAACCTTTTAGGTGAAGTCAAATGGAGCTTATCTGATAAGAGAGATGTAAAAGAACTACTTGAAAAGATGAGGAATTCGAAATTGAAAAACAAATCTAATTTTTTAATAGTATCTAAAGAATTCACACCTGATGCCAAAAAGTGGTTGGTTGAAAAGGATGTTATTCATTTTTCTATCGAGGATTTTTCAGATGTATTTTGATAGAATGAGTAAGAGTCGTTTTGGAATAGACTGATTGAAAAGAAGGAAATATAGTCGGTCTGTTAGTTGGAAAACAGAATCGATGAACTCGAGGATCAACGCCTTTTTTTATCGACGGCGATCGTACTAATGATCGGAGTTATATCTTCACTAGCTTATCTTTGGGTGCAACAGAGAAAGAATTGAGTCTACTATGTAACACATTAGAGGCCTAAAATTATAGATTCACAAATAATAGGAACCTTATTAAATAAGTTAATTCATGGTTTGATGAGTTTCGATTCCTATGAATCACTCTAACAACCGTTTGACGGATTCTAAAGTGCAGGAAAACTTGGAATGGGAGGATTGGCTCGAGGTTTTATCGGATTGGGTATGGATGATGGATCCTGAGGGTATACACATATACTCAAATCAGGCTGTCAAAGAAATTTTGGGATATGAGAGAGAAGAGATAATGGGTAGATCTGCTTGGAGATTTTGGCCCGATGAAGACAGAGAAAAGATCAAGAAAAGCGAATTCCAAAATTACCTAAAGCAGGGAAAAAAGTGGACCAAATACCCAGGTAAGTTCAAACATAAAGATGGCTCTACCAAGATTCTAGAGTCTTCAGCAGTACCGATCTTTGATGAAGAAGAAACTCTTTTGGGATATCTGGGTATAGATAGAGATATTACCCAGAGAACTGTAGTGAGTGACAGAGAGAAATTTCTTCATTCCTTATTGACACACGACCTTAGAAATAAATTGCACATCGCCAAAGGATGTCTACGGCTTATTCAAGAAGAGCAGTTGGACGATGAATCCGGCGGATATCTTCAAAGAGCGATCGCTTCGCTTGACGCTCAGAAGGATCTCATAGATAAGATCAGCAGCCTTAGGAGGATAGATAAAGAAGATACGGTCGATGAAGTCGGTTTAAAAAAACATCTGGAGGTAGCAATACACCAGATCAATGCTAAAAACGACACTTCAGATGTTGAGATAAGACCCCTTGAAGATGATTTCAAAGTTCTTGGAGGAAACCTTTTAGCTGAAGTATTTTTCAACCTTATTGAGAATTCATTGAAGCATTCTAGATGTGACCTTATAGAATTAAAGGCGGAACCGGAAGATAAGCATGTGGTCGTCATTTTTGAAGACAATGGAGAGGGAATACCTGACAAAAAGAAAGATAAGATATTCGAGAAAGGCTACAAGGCTTCTGATTCTTCAGGTTCTGGACTGGGCATGTACCTTGTTAAAAGGATAATAGATGAGTATAATGGGGATATCTCTTTAGAGGACTCTGAAAGAGGCGGGGTAAAATTCAAGATATGGCTCAAGTCCGCCTCACAATCATAGGTATGGAAACGTCCGAGATCGCAAAACCAGTTCTTGCCTTCAAGCTCACCTTCATGAACACATAAAATATATAAGAAATGGTGCGCATAACTAATTTTAGGAACAAATGAAATTACTGTTGGTTGGTGAAGATATCGAATATCTGAATGAATTGGAGAAGTCTTTCAACGAAGAAATGAGTGAACTCGTTATAGACCTTGCAGATTCTGTCGACGAGGCAATCCCTCTCTTCAAAAATAACCAGTACCACGGGATAATTACGGATCATGATAGACTCGGGAATGGATGTATCGATTTGCTGGAAAAGATCAGAAGAGATGAAGACAGTTCTGTCCCATTTTTGATATTGTCCAGCGAAATGGAAGATGAACCGGCTGTTAAAGCCTTGAATCTAGGTGCCGATCGATATCTTCTGAAAAAAGGAGATATTGGTGTCAACTGTTCCCGACTTGCATCTGCTGTGGTCGAAGAAGTAGAACATCGTCAGAACGCTGAAAGATTAGTGGAGCTGAACTCCCTTTTGATGTCTATACGAAATATCGATAGACTCATTTTCGAAGAGGATGATCTTTCTTCTCTCATCGAGAGATCCTGCGATGTTTTGCTCCAAACCGGCGGTTATTTGAACGTGGAAATAGCTCTTTTGGATGATGACGAAAAGATAAAACCCTTTTCTAGCTCGGGAGAGCACGATCACTGGGACTGGAAGTTGAAGAAAGATGGTGAAGGCGATGCTCCCGAATGTGTAAAAGAAGCCATGAATACTCGTTCGACTGTTACGATTAAAGGGATGAAACATTACTGTGAGGTCTGTGATTACCCAGAGGATGAGATCGATCATCATACCGTTTTGGTACCGATGACATCTGAAGAAGAGTTATTTGGATTCTTGATAGTGTGCCACAAGCCAGATAGATTCATCTCAAAAAGAGAAGTCGAACTCCTTGAGGAGGTAGTCGATGATCTATCCCTCGCGAGAAGAAGATTGATGGCGGAACAAACCCTTGAAGAGGAACGCGATCTATTTGTTGAAGGTTCTACTGTCTTATTCAAATGGAGAGCTGAAGAAAATTACCCGATAGAATACGTTACTCCCAACGTGGAAGAAATTTTAGGGTATGAGCAGGAAGAGATGATCAGTGGTGATATAAGTTATGCTGACATACTTCCTGAAACGGATCTTGCACGATTGAAAAGAGAAGTCGAGAGACATATCGACATCGAGGCCGATAGGATCGAGCACAGGCCGTACCGTTTGATAAAAAAGGATGGGGGAATCATCTGGGTCAAGGACCACACGAAGATAATCAGGGACGAAGGAGAAGTAAAATATTATCTTGGTTATCTGGTGGACATTACGGAGCAAAAACGAGCTGAGGAAGCTCTTCAGAAAAGTGAGGAAAGATACAGAAGGTTGTTTGAAAGCGCTAAGGACGGGATACTGATATTGAATTATTATACCGGAGAGATCAAAGATGCGAATCCGTATATAAGAGATATTCTCGATTATTCGTTGGATGAGCTGCAGGAGGAGGAACTGTGGGAGATCGGCAGCTTTGAACAGATATGTGAAAATAGAGATGGATTCAAAGAGCTTAGAGACCAAGATTATGTGCGTTATGAGGATATACCGCTTCACACTAAAGATGGTAAAAAGGTACCCGTAGAGTTCGTAAGCAACGTGTATCGGGCTGGAGGTGAAGAGGTGATACAGTGCAATATCAGGGAGCTATCGGAGAGGAAAAAGACAGAGGAAAAACTCGAAGAGCAACATCGTTTGCTTCAAAATCTTCTCGGCAATGCGCCCGGAGTCGCTTTTCGTTGTCTTTTCGACGAATATTACACGATGAAGTTCTTGAGTCAGGGTTGTAAAGAATTGACAGGATATGATCAAGAAGACCTCATAGATAACAGGGAATCATCTTACAAGGAATTGATACTTCCTGAGGATCGAAAAGATCTTCGGGATAAAATTCAGAGATCTATAGAGGAAGATGAGCGTTACAAACACACTTATCGCATAAAAACAGCCGATGGAGATGTGAAATGGGTCTGGGAACGAGGAAAAGGTGTAGATACCGACAACGACCATACATATATTGAGGGTATGATAATCGATATAACCGATAGGAAGGAGGTGGAGAGAGAACTAAAAAAGAGTGAGGAGAGATACAGGACCATTTTTCAGTCGGCTAACGACGCCATAATGATAATGGGGAGGAACAAATTTTTAGATTGTAATGAGAAGACTGAAGAGATGTTCAAATGTGATCGTGAAGAGATAATCGGTAGAGCGCCTTGGGAATTTTCTCCTAAAAAACAACCTGACGGTAGACCATCGAAGGATAAAGCTCGGGAGAAGATCGACCAGGCTTTTGAAGGAGAGGCTACCTTCTTCGAATGGGTTCATAAAAAAATGGATGGTACTGAATTCCATACCGAAGTGAGCCTTAATAGATACGATATAGGAGAAGAATCGAGGCTGATCGCGGTCGTTCGTGACATCACCGATAGGAAGGAAGCTCAGAAGAGAAAAAAATTTCTGCACACCATGCTTGGACATGACGTTGGTAACAAAACACAGACAGCAAAGGGTTACCTGAAACTTTTGAAGGAAAAATATGGGGAAGAGGAATTGATAGATAAATCTATCAGGGCAGTAAACGAGGCTCAGGATATAATAGAAAAGATAGAGGATCTTAGAAAAGTTGAGGAGCAGGAAAAAATCAGAAAGATGTATGTCCAACCTCTTATTAAAAACGTCATAAAGAAATACGAACCTCATCTAGAGGGAATAGATATCGACTTAGAAGCGGAAGAAAAATTCCAGGTAAAGGCTGGACCGTTGCTGGAAACCCTATTTTCTAACCTTATCGAAAACTCGGTTAGACATTCTGATTGTGATAATATCAAGATCAAAATTCTGTCTAAAGGGGACGAAGTGATGATATTATTTGAGGACGATGGAATAGGTATACCAGATCATAAAAAAGAAAAGATAATTGAGAAAGGTTTCAAGGAAGGTGAAAAAGCAGGTAGTGGACTCGGGATGTATCTTTCAAAGGAAATCGTCGAGAGTTACGATGGACGGTTAGAGGTCAAAGATTCTGAACTCGGCGGTGCACGGTTCGACGTATATTTGAAAAGAGCCTGAGCCTCGATCAATTCTTTTTGAAACCGTTACGCTCCCACACACCGAGGATTTTCCTAGTACCCCATAAGCTGTTTATCTCGTACACAACTATTACTTTTTCATAAATGTCTATTACGTTGAATGAATTACCGTATCTACTTCTCTGGTAAACGCTGCTTAAAGAGTTGGCATTGACCACTACAGTATCTCCTATCTTCACAGCTGAGGGATGAGATGAAGTGCCTGTTAACACCAGTTCGATCTTCTGGTCTACGACCTCTCTGAGAAAGTCTCCACTGTCCTCGAGAAGACCCTTTTCTCTAGCGTGAGGTATTGGAAGTATATTGTGGTGAAGGAACACGGATTTGAAAGATTGTTTCCTATCGCCTAGTCTTTCAAATAGTTTTTCTCTCTGTCTCTCTCCTATATAACCCTCTAGGGAATCGTACTGAGCGGAAGATACACCCTGAAAAAGGATCTTTTCGTCCCTGTAGGATTGGATCATCTCTCCAAAATACTTTGAAAAAAGTTCGTAACCTAGATAATTTATGTCTCTACCAGCGGGCGTGTAGATGATCGGCGTAGTGAACTTTTCCATATATTTTTTAGCAAGTTCAAAATTCTGATTTATTCCTTCCTCAACGATACCTCCGCAATGGATGGTTAGATCGGCATCGAGCGAATTTATGTTTTTAAGAGCGTTAAAGAAATGAGTGTGGAGGAATCTAGTGGAGGATGAGATAAACGTGTTCGATATATGAACGATTCTGAATATTTTATCTCCAAAATGATAAAAAATCCTTTTATCCTTTCTCGGAAAATGTTTTACTTTTTTAGACCCGTCTACTCTTTTGGTTTTCACCTTCAACCTATCTTTTTTGATCTGTATAAGGTTGTAAGAGTTGATGTCGCCGTATCGGGTCTTTTTGTCCGAAATAGTTCCAGCATTCACAAAAACAGTGTTCTCGATGCGATGAACGTTAGGGTAGTGTCTATGTCCAGATAACACTAGGTCTACGTCGCCTTTCAAAAACAGTTCTAAAAGATCGCCGGCGTTGGAAAGTACATTACGTTCTCTCCCAGCTTTCGGTACAGGAACAACATGGTGATGAAGAACTACAATCTTTACCGATTTATCGGAGTTTTCAGCGAGAGCTTCCTTTATCATATCGAACTTGACCATCCCTACTCGTCCGATGTCCGTGTCTGGGACCGCACTATCTACGTAGATGACGATCTCTTCTTCACTTTCAAAGACACCGTCCGGTGAATCAAAATAATCTTTGAAAATAGAAAGTCCTCCGCTCCTTTTGTCGTGGTTTCCTGGTATTACTATAAGCGGTACTTCTACCTTATCAAATATCTCTCTCGCTTTCTTGTAATTTTTTAAATTCCCATCCCGTGTTATATCTCCAGAATGAATCAATATGTCTATGTCTTTATCGCCAATTTCTTTAAGAGCTATCTTCAGAGAGTCCTCGTTAAATTGAGATTTATTGCCTATATGGGTATCAGATATATGCAGTATATTCATGTCATTCCCTCGAAATGTAGGTTTCGAGCTTTTGCCTTTCGATATCTATCAGATCTCTAAAGGTCACTATTCCAACTATGTCGTCATCTTCCTCGATCAACACGTGCTGGATGTTCTTCTCTGCCATCAGCTCTAATACCTCCTTTATATCCGTGCTGATATCTGCGGTTATAAGATCTTCAACCATTATCTCTTTCACGGGCATATCTGGCTTCAATCCTTCGGCTACCACTTTTTTCTTTATATCACCATCGGTCAGGAAACCTACGACTTCGTCGTCTTCTATAACAATCAATGAACCGGTTTTGAACTCGACCATCTTCTCTGCTGCTTCTTGAACGCTGTTCTCAGATCTCACTCCTATCAAACGCTTGGTCACAAAAGATCGTATCGGCATATCTACATCGTAAAATTTTGGTGCAGCTTTACTCATCATTTACCACCGGCTCCAATTCATTGATTATATCTATTATTATCTTTCTTATCGTAGACTTCATATCTGAGTTGGTTAGAACCCGTGCATCTCTAGTCGCTGCCTGTTCGATACAGTAATTTTGTATCATCTTTATCTTGTCCATTTTTTCTATGTATCTATCAGGGTCTCTATGGCTCCCCTCGGCTCTCATCTTGAATCTTTCTTCATGTTCCTCCTGATCGGGAACGTTTAGGACGTATTGGAAAATATAACCCTTTTTTTCTCCTTCTAAATCTAGATATCCCGGTACTAGGTGAACTCCGTTTACGATCGTATTCAAACCCTCCTTTAAGCCTCTACCGATGACCGCCTTCAATCCAACGTTAACCAATCTTACCTGCTGATCGAATCCGTAAATCAATCTGTTTTTTACAAACGGCGCTCCGATGACTTTATCCGTCATAAAGCTAGATTCGTGCAGCGCAGGTGCAACTTCATAGGGAAGCATTTCTCTCATTATCTCCCTGATAGTATCGCTGCCGATGATCCTGTTTATGCCCAAACGAACACCTAGTTCCGACGCTATCGTTGACTTTCCGACTCCTGCACCTCCGCCGATCAAGATCAACAGTGGTTTATCTAGATATCGTATTTTCCTAGATACTCTATAGAACTTCTCCTCTTCTTTATTTCCTCTATTCAATAGTTCTCTCCTTACCATCTTTTTGATTTTTTTAGAACTGATCGTTTTCTGATTCTCCTCTTCGATCTTTTTATTTATTTCCCGTACGATTTCATATATCTCGTCTAAAGTAAGACCGGTTATGGAAAGAGACCTCGCTAAAATGCCCTTTGAAAAAGGATATTTTGAGTCTTCTTTGGTCACCTGTATCATTTTATCTGTATGTTGATCCGCCATAGGATCTCCCTTTTTAGATATCTAGTTTATGATAGATATAATTTGTGTGGGAATACCTTTTTCTTCTTAAAGCGCTAAAAGAGCACATTTTTCAAGAGGCTAGATTTTCCAAGATACGTTCGAGATAATCTCTCAAATCACTTTTTTCCTCTGCATCAAAGCCCTTCAACATCTTGTTTTCAGCTTTTTCGTCTATTTCTTTTATCAGATCTTCGATCTCATCTTTTTTGTCGGTAAGAAATATCCTAGAAGCGCGCTTATCCTCTAGATCCTTCTCTTTTCTTAGGTATCCTTTCTTGACTAGGCTCTTTATTATCTTGGATGTGGTAGATTTTGAAACGTGAAGCTTTTCGCAAATTTCTTTTTGAGTTAAACCGTCTCCCTTCTTTATCAACTTGAAGAGGAGAGGGAATTCTCCCCGACTGAAATCATAGGGTTCAAGCTCAGATCTGATTAACTTGATCAAATTTTTGTGTACTCTTTGATACAGTTCATGGATGGAGTTCCCTGGAAGTTCTTTGGCCATTTCATATTCTTATAAAACCATGGGATAATAAACCTTATCACGCTTAAAACTTAACTCTTGATATCTACTTCTTTTCTTTTTTATCTCTTAAAATTTTATCTATAACCTTTTGGTCCTTTCTTATCTTATCTCTTTCTTTTTCATCCACTCGAAGTGGCCCTATCAAAGCTATAGCCCTGATAAGAAAGATCACGGATATCCACATGAGTATATATGCAGGTATAGATAGAAGAGAGTATGGTTGATGGTAATACCTCACTACATAATTATAACTAAGTTCTCCATTTTCTATATGGAAATTTATGTATTCGATTTCTTGATTTCCAGTGAGGTTTAGGGTTTTATTTTCCCTTCCTTCTATATGCCAGCTATCTAAAGTTTGTCCGGCCTGGTTCAGAGTCCTGACCGTAACGTTCGTATCATCGCTCTCTCCCCTAAGTTCTAAGCTGGCGTTCACCAGTCCCAATCCCGATTTTTCTAAGAAAGGTATGGGTTCACCCGGGTTTAGAGGATCTGGTTCTGCGGGTTCGTCGTAGGGATCCGGCAACCTGGCTTCTAACTTCTCGTTTTCTGATAAAGTGTCTTTTTCTATTCTTTCTCCTAGCGCAGGGTAAGTTGCTGTTAAAGCTAAAAGGAAACCGATCCCGAACAGGGCTATAGTCAATTGAATATTACGATCTGAAAATATTTTGATAATCGCATGTTTTATGGTGGAAAGTTTCATCTTTTTAGCCCCTTAAATATATAATGAAAAAACTAAATTATAAATCTTCGGAATTATCCAGATGATGAATAATCTGTTAGTTCGAGTGAAAACTCTCTGAAACAAACAGCATCTATGAAGTGGGATAGTCCTAGTCAGGATCTTCAGTTTTCTCTCTACGGGGCTTGTCATCTTCTAATGGCACTTCTGGTCCAGGAGTAGGTTTATCTTCGATGACTTTCTCTTTCCACCATCCCATCTTATATACGACTATAGCTAAACCGCAGGCTATCACATTACTCAAAGCCATCCCGAGCCAGACACCGTTAGCATGCAGACTTAAAAATATTCCAAACAAGAACACTAGAGGTAGTCTGAGCCCCCACAGTCTGCTAAGACTCAAAGCCATCTGCTGTTTGGTGTGACCTGAACCACCGAGGATAGAGGTAACTCCTCTGAAGACTCCGAAGAAAGGCATCGCTAGAGCGAAGATCATCAAGAAGTCAGCTCCGGCTTCGATCACTTCCTCGTTACCCGGCATAAATACACCTATGACGATATTTCGTAATGCAAAAATAGTCAGTGCGAATATCATCATCAAAAACACGATCGCCAGGATACCCTTTTTGGTGACTTCTTCAGCTCTTTCTTCGTCATCGGCACCCAGGCTCTGCCCCACCATGGTGCTCATAGCCATAGCAAGTCCACCCATGACCAAAAATGTTATGTTAAGTACCCTGTTTCCAACACCATAGGCAGCGCCGGCCACCTCTGGGTTCGGTAGTCTATATATCACCGCCCATAAGATTATAAATCCTATCGAGCTTCCGAATCGTCCCAAAGAAGCGGGCACGCCTATATTCAGGAATTTTTTTATCTTTGAGATATCCGGCTTCAGGTAGGACAATTTTAACTCTAAACCCAGTCTTCCACTGAAAAGTAAATACATACCTAGTAAAGTTCCGATACCACGGGTCGAAATAGTTGCTATCGCTGCTCCTCTGATCCCTAGCATGGGAAGAGGTCCCACTCCGAATATGAGAAGAGGGTCGATGACCATATTTAGCCCTACTGAAACCGCCGTTATCTTCATGGGGGTTATAGTGTCTCCCCAACCTCTCAAAACGAAGGTGAAAGCGAAGAATAGGAACATGAACGGAAGACCCAAAAATATGATCTGAAGGTACATGGTCCCATACTCGGCTAACTGCGATGCTGATTCTCCAGTGCCCGTTAAAATGTCCAACATCAGCGGTGTGGCGAAGTATCCAATGATTCCGACAATGATCGAGAAGACGATAGCTATGAAGTACAATTGACCGGCATCTCTTTCCGCCTCTTCAAAGTTTCTCGAACCTGTATGCTGGGAAACCAGAGCTAGAGCTGCCACTCCAAATCCGATACCTAACGACATCATCATGAATACGAAAGTCCAGGCCTGTCCAACCGCCGTAACGGACAAACGAGCCGCTTCTTTATTCGGTAGGTGACCCAGCCAGAACGTATCTACAAGGTTGTACAGGGTTCTCAAAAACGTGGCGATCATCATCGGCCAGCCCAGTTTGAACATGACCGAGATCACGCTGCCTTCCAACATCTCATCTTTACCCGGTCTTTTCATCCTGGTTTTTAAAAATTGATAGAGTCCTTCCTCCCGTATCTTTGGGCCAGCAGATTTCAACTTGACCAAAAAGGCGCTGATCCAGGAATATATCCATTTAAGGAATTTAAACGGACTCTTTTTTACCATCGATTTTCCCTTTCCGTTTCAAAGTTAGATAAGGTATAAAAGTTTTTGCATAGCTGTGCAAGCATTAAGATGCTATGATAACGCTTCAACTATAATCAAATAAGCAAATCCACAGGAACAATAATCACTCTAGATGGTGGTTTGTGCGGATAAGAAACAAGTCTCGTAACCGAACTCGCTCTCGATCTCTTTCATCATCTTTTTGACCCCTAGGATCTCTGTCGCGTAGTGTCCAGCGAATATCAGAGGCATATTCAAATCCAAAGCTTCGTTGTAAGCCATGTACGTGCGTTCTCCAGTGATGAAAAGATCGGCTCCGTTTTCTTTTGCTGCTTTCAAAGCCTGTCCACCTTTTCCTGTTAGGATCCCTATCTTTTTGACCTTTTTTTCATCCTTCAATGTGTAAGTCTCAGTATCTAATTTCTCTTCTAGGTTTCTAGCTATTTCTTCGACTTTCCTTTCTTCTTCAAGTACAGCCATCCTAGCAATCTTCGTATCTTTGTACTCCATGAAAGATTCTTGTGGCTCAGCACCGATAGTTTTAGCCAACTCGACGTTATTGCCCACCTCAGAATGCACGTCGAGAGGAAGATGTGCTCCATAAAGTCCAGTGTTATTTTTAATGAGATCCCGAACTATCTCATAATCTTTGTCAATCAGAGGGCCAAGACCGTCGTTCCATATCAGCCCGTGGTGGACGAATAAAAGATTTACTTTAGCATCAATCGCTCTCTTCACGATGTCCTTTCTAACATCTACGGCGAAAGCAATCTTTTCCATTTCAGTAGGAGCATCGATCTGAACTCCGTTCTCGCTTTCGTCTTTGATATCATCTATGTTAAGAAAATCATCCAAAAATTCTATCAGATCTGAATCGCTTATCATTTCAATACCATCGGGAAAAGAAAAGTGACAAACTACATATCCCTTTCGGTTTATTCTACAGGGAAAAATTAACCACCATCTAGGCTCTCTTTTTCATATATGGATGATAAGAAAAATTGGGTTGAACAGGTAAATTGAAGGGAGCTCTCGATCAAATCTAGCAAAACATTATAAATCATCAATTACTTTTCCGTCCGTGAAACCATGACATATTTATTTTCAGTCGATATCGAAGGTATTTCAGGCGTGGTATCTGGTCCCCAATGCAAGATGGATTCTAAAGAATACGATAGAGCTCAAGAGCTGATGACTAAGGAGGCTAACGCCGCGGCAAAAGGAGCCTTTGAAGCCGACGCCGAGCAAGTCTACATAACTGACGGGCACGGGAAGATGAGGAACATAATAATCGAAGACCTAGATGAGAGAGTCGAACTGTTCAGTGGAAGACCAAAACTGTTATCTCAGATGGAAGGATTGAGTGAAGACCTCGACGGCGTGGGCTACGTAGGTTATCACAGCTCGGCTCACAGTCAAGGTACACTCTCACACACTTACTCAGGAGCGGTAGTAGACAAGCTGATGATCGGAGATGTGATGGCTAGCGAGTTCGCGATGAATTCTTTCCTCGCGGCCCAGTACGACGTACCAGTTATCTTTTTAGCTGGAGACGACGAGATCATACGCGAAGCTAAGAAGCTTTATCCCGACATACCTAACGTACAGACGAAAAAAGCAACGGGCAGATACAGCGCCAAGTGTAGACATCCGGAAGTTGTCAGGAAAGAGATAAAAGAAAAAGTCAAAGAAGTTATCGAGAACGACAGAGGAAAGATAGTAGAGCCCGAGGAAACCCGCTATCACGTCTGGTTCAAAGATGCTGGGAAACTAGACAACCTAGAACTCTTGCCTTCAGTGGAAAGAATTGGACCCAAAGAGTTCGTCATAGATACCGGTGATATGGAGACTAACTACAAAGTTTTTAGAGCCTGTACTATGCTAGCTACAGTGGACTCGCAGTGAACATGCGATTTTAAGCTCTTTCATTGGGCTCACTCAACTCTAAGATAGATCAAAGGTAGAGCTGGTAAAAAGTTTATATCCTTTATTCTCAGTATGTAATGCGAGGAGAAATTCATGCCTTACGATTCGGATAGATGCCATTTCTGTAGGAATTGGACGAAGCAGTACAGAAGGGTGGGAGATAAGAGCATCTGCAAGGACTGCCTTGAAGAGCTGGTTAAGATTATCGAAGAAGAGATGGAGTCATAGCTCTATCTCCACCCCATAAACCTCTTCCGGATTCTCTTTATGTATCTTCCACAGGTCTTTTTCTTTTAGGACATCTTTTTCATATAGCTGGATAGTTTTCTTTGGGACATTCTTTATGCCCAACACAGCTCCCGGTCGATTGGGATCGTCTAGATAATCGGTCTCCAGCAAGAATCTGTTTCCCTTAGATATAGCTTCCCTGATATTGTTCTCATTCGCCAGTATCGAAGGGAAAAGCCCGTGATTCTCTTCTTCCTTTACCAACGGTGGAGAATAATGTTTGACTATCTTCTCTCTCGAAAGACCGACCTCGTCAGCCATCTTACTGATCTCTTCACAGACCTCTGGTGTAGTGCTCTCGGTGTGAAGAACGACAGGAAAATCGCCATCCGCTGCGAGTTCCATCCCATATTTCATGATCCTGTTAGATGCCTCTAATACTTCATCAGAAACGTCGAAGTGCGGTCTCCCAATCTCACCTAGCGCGACGGCTTTTCCTTCTTCGATGTATTCTACGGCGAGTTCTAGACCTTCTCTCAATATCTCTTCACCTTTATCAAGGCCGACCTTGTCCTTCAATTCAACTAGATCGACAGGGTAGGGCCCCACTGAAACGAATATCTCCACCGAAGTTTCCTCCATGGTTCTCTCTGCTAGATCAACCGTCCTTTCATATATCGGTTCATAACCCTTCTCATCCCACTCTCTAAGATCATGGTAAGGAAGATGAGATAA
Source organism: Thermoplasmatota archaeon (assembly GCA_018334835.1). GTDB lineage: Archaea > Thermoplasmatota > Thermoplasmata > Halarchaeoplasmatales > Halarchaeoplasmataceae > Natronoplasma. The sequence goes on from JAGXLF010000003.1 coordinate 31,162, forward strand.
TACCAGGTGTGTACCGCCAGCTTTTTCGAATTTTTTCACCGCCTTGACATTATCTCCTCTCTCCTGTAGATGGATGTGATTATCGAGTATCGGAAAATCAGATTCCTTTAGCTGCATATCATCACCTATGGTTTTCTGACTTAAATTCTTTGTTCGTTCCTATTTATCTCTTCACTATTCTCTAACAATTTGTTCTCTATAATTCTCATCAAGACCATAGCTCCAAAAAATATTACCGCACCTACCGATATCATAACCCATGAATCTAATCCTAAAGGTACTACCTTAAAATAAGCTCTCATCGGCGTGTATAAGATCACAATGTGCATGACCAACGATACCAATATCGCGGCGCCCAACCACCTGTTGGACCATAACCGAGTACCGTATCTCTGCCTGATCGGAAATACCTCTATCAATTCTAAGACCACCAAACTTGTGAAAGTGAGTGTTCTAGCTAGACTAGCACTTTCTGTTAAACCGTAGCGGTAGAGCGATAGACATATAACGGTCACCCAAATACCTATCCATCCGATCGAGAATGCTAGAGTCCTATCGATTATGTTCTCGTCCTGACCTCTAGGCTTCCTCTTCATGATCTCATCAGAACCGGGATCGACACCTAAAGCTAACGCGGGCAAACCGTCGGTAAGGAGATTGACCCACAACAGCATCACAGCGGTCAAAGGCAGACCAAGTCCAACGAGAGAAGCTATGAGTACTATCAGGACTTCTCCCATGTTTCCAGAGAGCAAGAGATTGACGAACTTTCTTATGTTGTCGAATATCCCTCTACCTTCTTCTATAGCGTTTTTTATCGTCGCAAAGTTGTCGTCTAACAAGACTATGTCGGAAGCCTGCTGAGCTACATCTGTGCCTCTCTCCCCCATCGAAGTACCGACGTCGGACTCTTTCAGTGCAGGGGCATCATTCACGCCGTCTCCAGTCATAGCGACGACGTGTCCCTGGTCCTTCAATGCTCTCAGTATTTTCACCTTGTGAGATGGAGAGACTCTGGCGAATATATCGGCTTCTTTAACCTTCTCACTCAGTTCTTTCTCCGACATAGTTTCTAATTCCCTGCCCGTCACCACCTTACCTCTAAATCCGAGCTTTTTTCCTATAGCTCTCGCGGTAACAGCGTTGTCACCGGTGATCATCACGGTCCGAATACCGGCTCTACGGCACGCCTTTATAGCGTCTTTGACCTCCTCTCTCGGCGGATCGATCATCCCCTGGAGTCCTAAAAATATCAAATTCCGCTCTATCTCTTCCTCTCCACGCTCCTCGATCTCTTCCTTTTTGTCTTCCTCTGTATCTCCTTCAAGAGTTAGGTCCTTATAGGCTACGGCTAGGACTCTCAAAGCTTCATCGGCGAATTTTTCGTTCTTCTTTACGAAACCCTCTTTTTTTTCTTCATCTAATTCTTTTATCTCTCCATCCTCGTAGTACCTATCGCATTTTTCCAGTACGACCTCCGGAGCTCCTTTCACGAAAGCTTTATCCTTTCCTTCTCCCCCTTCATGGACGGTGGTCATCATCTTCCTTTCAGAGGAGAAGGGGATCTCGTCTATCCTTCTGTATTTTTCTTCCAGACTCTCTTTTTCAAGACCGCCTTTCTGGGCAGATTGGATCAACGCGATTTCTGTCGGATCGCCTATCGTCTCTCCATCGGTGATCTCTGAATCGTTGCAGAGCGCTCCCGCTTCTAGTATGCTTTCCAGTTCTGAGGCATCCATTTTTTTTCCTTCCCGGGTAAAATCACCTTCTCGGGAATAACCACCTGAAACTTCGATCTCTTTTCCACCGAAGAGTATCTTTCTTACAACCATCTTGCTTTCAGTCAGCGTCCCGGTCTTATCCGTACAGATCACGTCTACAGAACCTAAAGACTCGATCACCGGTAATCTCCTTACCAATGCATTTCTTTTCAACATCTTTCGGGTTCCGAGAGCGAGAGTCAAAGTTACAACGGCGGGAAGTCCCTCGGGAACCGCGGCTACAGCTAGTGCTATAGCGGTTATGAAGGCATTGAGTAAATTGGAATCTCTGAAGAGAAGAATCGGAACTAAAGAAGCACAGATTGCCAGGATCATCACACCCAATTTTTTGCCTAGATCGTTGACCTCTTTCTGAAATACGGTCTCTTCTTCTTCGACCTTCTGAAGTTCGGTAGCGATGTTTCCTATCTCAGTATCCATGCTCGTTTCCACAACGACAGCCTTTCCCCTTCCCTTCGTGACCGTCGTTTCCTTGTATATCATGTTCTCTCTCTCAGCCAACTCTATCCCTTTTTCCACAGGATGGACTTTCTTGTTCACGGCCAAGCTTTCCCCTGTCAGAGTGGACTCGTCGACCTCTAAATTCTGCTGTTCTACCAATCTCGCGTCCGCTGGCACGGAATCCCCTTGAGTAACGAAAATAATATCTCCGGGAACGAGATCTATTGAATCTATCTTTCTCTTTCTACCATCTCTTAGAGCCACAGTCTCCAGTGAAGCCATTTCTTTCAGAGCTTGTATCGACTGCTCTGCTTTCCAATCCTGAACGAAGCCGAAGATACCATTAGCCAAGATTATAGTCAATATAAGGTAGGCATCAATTCTACGGTCTGCAAAAAAAGATATTACGGTCGCGGCTATCAGTATCCAAATCAAGAAATCTTGGAACTGCTCCAAGAAGATCTTCAGAGGCGAAGCAACTTCTTCCTCCTCGATCTCGTTCTTTCCATGTTTTTCCAGTCGTCTTTCAGCTTCTTTTTGAGAGAGCCCTTTCTCCGAGGAGTCCAACTTCGTATAAACATCGCTGATATTCAAAGAGTGCCAATTTTCTTTCATCTAATTAACATTGATAACTTCTTGATAATATTAAAAAGTTTCAGGGGGTATTTCGATGAAAATCAGCTGCTATCAAGCCTTTTTATCTATTTCTCTAAGATGCGAAATGTTAAAAAGAAATGAATCTTGTTAGGGACTATCTTGACTGAAGTCGTTGTCGTAGGAGCGGGTCCCGTCGGTCTAAGGGTCGCAAAAAATACTGCTAAAGCAGGATATAATACCGTGGTTTTGGAGAAAAATTCTGTTATAGGAAAACCTGTTCAGTGTGCAGGTCTGGTCAGTCCCCGTGTTGTTGAACTTACGGATACTGAAAGCGTCATCGAAAAACCGAAAAAGGCAGTGATCAATTCGCCTTCAGGCAAAAGTTTGACCATCGAAGCGAAGAAGAAAAAAGCGGTGGTGATCGACAGGGCTAAGTTTGACAGAGAGATGGCGATGAAAGCCTCAAAATCTGGTGCTGATATCAGACTTAAATCAGTCGTGAAGAATACCACTTGTGATGGGAGGAGGGAAGTAGAATATATACGGGAGGGTAGAAAAGAGACTTTGAAAGCCGATGTAGTGATAGGCGCAGACGGACCCACTTCTATAGTGAGAAGAACCGCAGGTCTTCCATCTCCAGAGGAAGTTCTACCAGCTGTTCAGGCGGTTGTAGTGTCAGATGACAATCCTGTCCAGATACATCTGGGCAGTAAGACTGCACCGGGTTTTTTTCTTTATGAAGTTCCTTTCTCGACCGGAAAATTGATCGGCCTAGCTTCAGATGACGGCGCCACCTACAAACATTTGATAGAGTTTCTCAAATCGAAAGGTCTAGACAATAAAGTTATAACTCTTCTCTCCGGAACTATACCGCTCGGAAATCTTGAGAAGACCGTCGATGAGAGATTGTGCCTCGTAGGAGATTCTGCATGTCACGTCAAACCTCTCTCAGGAGGCGGTATTTACCTCGGTCTGAAAGCTGCTGACATCTGTTCAGATGTTGTCATAAATGCTTTGGAAGAAGGCGATTTATCTGAAAGAAGGTTGAGTGAATATCATGAAAGATGTCAGCAAGATATAGGAAAACAGATCTCAAGAGGGATGAAAATAAGAAAGATCATCCAGAGCATGTCCGATGATGAGATAAATGAATTGATAAGTACATTGAAGAAGGATAAAGTAAAACGTGTGATAGAAGAAAAAGGAGATATAGACTATCATTCAAAGATTTTTAAACCTCTTCTTAAGACCGCTCCCGAGCTTCTCAAGTTTACCGGCCCCGTGCTCAAAAGCCTTTTCTAGTTTTGGGAATGAGCCGTATTTTTCCTGGAAATAGAACATGACCGCGAGAACCCCAGAGACTATAGTGATCAAACCGAGCGCGTATTGGGGCCAGCGCGGAACAGGATTTCTCACTTCAAAAGTACTCTCTAGCAAAATATCGCTGACATTCAGTTCTGTCAAGTTAATCCCTCCTTCGGGATTCTTCGCATCTTCCCACTCTTCACTAGAAAAGTGACCTCTCGATTTCATAGTAATATTTTCCTCATCCTCTATGGAAAAATCGAGTTTAAACCTGATAGAGTAAACACCTTCCTCTGTATCTTCTGAGGTATGTATGATATATTCTAACTCTTCACTTTCATCGGAGGAAAGCTCGTCAATCTCCGAAGCGGAGTAAGTTTCACCGTTATCGAAAACAGGGGGTTCATCAACTTCGGATATATTTTTGTCAACGTTAAGGTAACTGTACCAATATATACTCACGGTGAAGTTGATATCTTCCATGGAGCTGTTATAAGGATTTTTCAGAGTGATTTTCATGTTTCCTTCACTACCGGGCTCAATACTAGGTGTATCGATCTCGTTTATCAGCTGATTGGTAAAACTGGGATCAGATACATCATAAGATTTAACGGAGAATGAGAAGAGGGAAATAAAGATTATAAAGGTTGATATCAAGACCAGATGTTTCTCATACATCGGTATGGTATTAATCAGTGTGACTATAAAATACTTATGTGACCGAGGGTCATAGGATTAATGAATGAGTGATGAAGATCATCCTGTGCTGAAAGTTTCAAAAGAGAAGGGGCAGGAAACCCTCCAAAAACTTAAAGACCGAGGCAATCTCGATCCTGAAAGGTCCATAAGGAGCGAAGGTGACGAATTGCTTTTTCCGGTAAAAGAGGGCGGTAACTGTTCTGAGACCGAACCAGAGTTCAGGGAAGAGAATATTAACCCATATGAACGTATAAAATACAAGATCGGGTTGCCCGAATCGAAAAAAAGAAGTCTTCCAGATAAATGGGAAAAGATAGGGGATGTTCTACTCATCAAACTTCCTGATGAATTAATGGAACATAAAGAACAGATAGGTGAGGTCTATGCGGATGTGTTGGACGCGAAAACTGTGATGCTGCAGGGCTCTATTAAAGGGCAAAAAAGAGAACCTGAAGTCAAAAAAATCTACGGCGATGAGACTGAAACCGTTCATATCGAGAACGATATCCTCTACAAGCTCGATACCGCCGAGTTGATGTTCTCCAGCGGTAACATAGATGAACGTATAAGGATGGCGGAAGAGGTGGAAAAAGATGAAGTTATAGTAGATATGTTCGCCGGAATCGGCTATTTTTCTCTGCCGATGGCTGTCCACGGAGAGCCAGAAAAAGTGTTCTCCTTAGAGATAAATCCCACCGCTTTCCACTACCTGCGTGAGAACGTGGCTCTAAACCATGTGGAGGATATCGTAAAACCTTGGCACGGTGACAACCGCGACTTCTCGTTGAAGGGAGCGGACAGAGTTGTCATGGGCTATCTTCACGAGACTTGGAAATACCTTGATAAGGCGGGGGAGTTTTTGGACGGTGAAGGCATCATACATTATCATACGAGGTGCAGTGATTCTGGATATCCTGATCAGGTAATTAGTGAGATAGAAAAGAATCTAAATCCAGACTTTGATTTACTAGGTATAAAAAATGTCAAATCTTATGCACCTCATGTATTCCATGTTGTTGTCGATCTTGAATTGCACGGTTAAGGGATGAAAATATATTAGTATATATTTGTCTATAATAGGATAATATGAATGAAGCGATGTTTTGGGAGGAAAAAGAAGATGGAAAAGTAAAATGCCATCTTTGTCCTCATAACTGTCTGATATCAAAGGGTGATAGAGGCCTTTGCAACGTTAGAGAAAATCAACACGGTACTTTGTATTCTTTGATATACGGTAAAGCCGCCTCTTTGGCTGTAGACCCGATTGAGAAAAAACCTCTGTATCACTTTCATCCGGGCAGTAAAGTTCTGTCTTACGGGACCATGGGATGCAATTTGTCCTGCAGCTTTTGTCAGAACGCTTCGCTCTCCTGCGGCGATCCCGATAGCAGCTATCTCAAAGAGCGCTCGGTCGAAGATATGATCAATGCGATTCTCCAGTATGATGGAATAGCTTGGACTTACAACGAGCCCACCATATCATACGAATTCAGCTACGACGTATTCAAAGAATTGAAGACCAATCACGACAAGTATACCGTCTATGTTACTAACGGTTACATCGAGGATGAACCCCTCGATAAGATAATACCTTATCTCGACGCCATGAATATAGATATCAAAGCCTTCACCGAAGAATTTTATAGAGACATCGTCGGAGGTGAGCTTGAACCGGTTCTTGACACCGCTAGACAGGCGGTCGAAAATGACGTTCACGTTGAAGTCACTTACCTGATTATACCAGGTCATAATGATTCTAAGGAAGAATTGAAAAAGTTCTCCCGATGGGTCCTACAAAATTTGGGAGAAGATAATGTCGTCCATTTTTCCCGCTTTCATCCGGACCACGAGATGAGAGATACCCCTGCAACTTCGCCCAAAAAGATGAAAGAGGCTAGAGCGATAGCTCAAAATACAGGCCTAAATTTCGTTTACTTGGGCAATATGAGGGCGGATAACGACACGACGTGTCCGAACTGCGATACGACGATACTTTCACGCTCTTATTTCTCTTCTAGAAGATTGAGTCTGAAGGAAGGGAAATGTCCTAATTGTGGTAGAGAGATCCCCATCGTAACTCACAGCACGGTATAGTCTATTTTATATTCCTCCTCGAGTTCTCTGTTCCTGTCGTTGAGTTTTTCTAGGACCTCGTCAAGATCATTTTTTGACAGCATCAAAAGAACGTCGAGTCCTTTTTCAGCAGCGTTTATCGCTGAATCAACCGGAGCGAACTGTATATCTGGTTTTAGACTAATTATATTGCACAGACCGTACTCCATTTCCCCCATAATTGCCAGCTTGTCGTATTCGATAGAGCTTATCTGAGACTGCAGTGCTTCAGCCTTTTCTCTCGCATCTCCATCGATATCTTCTTCCAAAAGATAAAGTTCGCCCAGATTCATCTCTGTTATCCCTTGCAGTCCTCCAACTCTTAAGGGCTGTCCCTTTTCTACGCTGTTCAGGGCTGTACCCATACTGGCAGATTCTTCTAGAGAAGCCCGAAGAAACCCGTTTTCCATCTGAAGACCGACTTTTTCACCCTCACGGATATTTTCAGAAGCTATCGCTGTACATGTAGAGATGAAATTTATTTTGTCACTCGCCTCGTCGAGGAACGATCCGAGTTTTGAAACCACTTCTCGGACCAGTTCCATCCCTTCGGATGTAGGACGATAAAAACTTCCCGACCTATCGATCAATCCTTCTTCTTCCATCTTCGAGATGTAATTGGATACTGCCTGCTCGCTCATGTCCAACTCGGAAGCTAAATCCGCAAGTCTACTCGGTCTTTCCACGGCTGATTTATAGAGTACTAAGAATTTGGTCATTTTTGATTTGTCACGTAATACCTTCATACACACTCGTTAACCGTTATGCAGGAGGGGATATAATTGCATTTTCTTTTTTGATCCTAAGGAGTCAAAAACTACAATCTAAAAATAAGTTGTAAGATATATAAAATATTTTGAGGGATTTCAGAAGGAAAGTTTCGAGGTAACCAATTGATAGCAATTTTATAAAAATTTATCGTATCAGGTACTCGCCATTTTCCATTATCATTTCATCATCAAACCACACGTCACACTTGGTGAGGATCATATCGAGATGTTCCGGACATTTCCAATCGGCACCTGTATCTCCCCCGAGAGGGTCTCCTAAGGCGATATGTACTCCTGGATACTTCTCATCCAAAAGAGAGTTATTGCTGAAATTTTCAAGGAAGATGTTGGTACCCAGACCGAATTCACCGACAATAGATGAACACTCATGTTTAGACAAGTAATCTTTCACTTCTTTCTCGATTTCGTCGTTATCACAGGATATCTGGGTCGAGTGAGGTTTTTCATTGTTCTCCACCATAACGGTTAAAGGGGTTTCAACCAGATCTGAGTGTGGGAATTTATTGGGAAAGTAATCTCCCAGCAATCCGTCGACTACGATCTTCCCTTCCATGGTCAATGGCGCAGTATATACCTCTCCATCGGGTAGATTCCCCCAATGGTTCGGTTCGTGGTAAATCCCATCGGAAGGGACCCATCTTCGTTTGTCAGAAAAAGTGACCTCTATGTCCGTACCCTGCTCGTTCTTGACCCTGATGGTGTCAACATCTTTGGCCTTTTGAGCTAGATGATTTGTAAATTCACTTATTTTATTGTAATCCACGGTCATCCCGCATTCCATGACCTTTTTGGTCACATTCACCATGTGTCCGTGTCTTCCTCCGGCTAGGGCGTTTTCGATAAAAGGCTGTCTCACTGACTCGAGTTCTCCCTCATATGAGTGTGCGGTCCAAAAAGTGACGTCCGCTCGTTCGACTTCGTTTTTTATAACATCGGGAAATGTAGAGAGTGGTCGATTTCCATAGCTATCTAAATTGAAAAATTCGACATGGTCCGTTATTTCGAAAGCGGCTTCCTTCAATTTCTTCCCGATGTTTAACGTGCTGTCATCTGAAAGTATCACGAGATCCTCATCAGGTTTGACACCCATGCAGGTCTTTACCGCTGTTTTAGCGCCTTCTTCGAGTAACAAATTATCATCCCAATTCTAACTTCTATGACCTTCACAAAACTACCATCATATAATGTTTTGGGACAAAGACTAGATATCATAACTTATATTCTCCTATCTAAGTAAATAACATTAGTCAAAAAAAGAAAACATTTATTATATTCTGATGACTGTTTTTCAGATATGGGATTTAGATCTGAGATCAAGAGATATTGCAGGAATACTGAAAGGAGCGATAGAAGAGATCTAATCGCTCATTGGGATGAAGAGGAACTCTACAAAGGAAAGATAAAAGACGTCTTTTCTCTCATATTTCGCACTAGGGGCTGTTATCGTTCATACAGCTCAGGTTGCTCCATGTGCGGCTATTATACCGATACTAATCCCGATATCACGGTGGAAGATATTCAATCTCAATTAAAGGAAGCTCTTTCTCATTACGAAGGAGAGGAGATCGTAAAGATCTACACATCCGGAAGTTTTCTCGATAGAGATGAGATAGATGAGGAGACATCCTTTGATATACTGGAGAGTTTTGATGCGGAGAAGATCGTTATCGAGACCAGACCGGAATTCGTTGAGAGAGACCGCATCAGAAGATTTTCACAAACTGTGAACGAATTGGAATTAGCTATCGGACTCGAATCCTCGAATGATTTCGTTCTAGAGAATTGTATAAACAAAGGTTTCCTCTTCAAAGATTATAAAAAGAGTGTGGAGGAAATATCGGATCTAATTTCTGTCAGAACATATCTACTCTTGAAACCCCCTTTCTTGACAGAAAAGGAGGCTATAGAAGACCTTACAGATTCTATACAGATGATTTCGGACCTGACAGATATAATATCTATCAATCCGGTTAACGTTCAGAAAGGTACGTTGTTAGAAGAACTATGGCATAAGGATCTTTACAGTCCGCCTTGGCTTTGGTCCATAATTGAGGCTATATCGTCTCTTGATAAGATTGACAAGCCGATATTCGTCTCTAGAGCCGGACTCGGATCGGACAGAGGCTCTAGCAACTGTGAAGAATGTAACGCTAGAGTGCTTGAGTTGATAGAGTCATTCAACAAGAATCAAGAAGTGTCCACATTGAACAAAACTCCTGAATGTGACTGCAGGAGCAGATGGAAAATCGAGAAAGAGATAGAACCATACCTTCATTTCAGAGGTTCGCCTGAGATACTAAGCAACAGATACGCTGGATACGTCTGAGTGCCTCATCATAATCTTTCTCGCTATGGAAAGATTTCTTCCCTCTTTCCCTATCGCACGGGCTTTATTTTCTTGTGCTACTTCTACCGTTCCGTGCTTCACATCGTTTTTATTCTCGATCTCTACGTCTTTCACGTCATAGCTATAAAATATGTTTTCGAGTAGTTTCTCTGCATCTTCACTGAACTCTATGACATGAACGTTCCTATCTATAGCGTCGCTGATCTTTGTTACGTTTTTACCCCCCTTGCCGATAGCTTTCTGTATTGACCCTTCGGAAACAAGAAATATTACCTTTTCGGGGATATCTATGCAGTCGACGACTTCAGTATCCGTGATCTTCTCAAAAACAGAGATATACCGGAGAGTTTTTTCATTAAAAGTGATATCTTCTACACTTTCAGCCATGCTTATTCCGCCCTCAAAGAGAGTATATTCGAATTTCCAGCGTCTTTTATCGAGAGGGTGGAAACTGCAAAGGGTTTTCCCGCTGCTGACCCTAACTGTTTGTTGTTTCCTTTGTAGGTGTATATAGGAACTCCCTCGTATTCCTTACCATCCTTTAAACTCTCGTCGGGACAGTTAGACGCCACTACGAGGAGTTCACATTCTTCCTCTTCGGCGTTGTTCTTTGATTCTTTGATACCGAAATCGACCGTTCCCGTGTTAACGGCCATCCTAATTTCTCTATTTACATCCATTCTAGCACCAACTTTCTGTATTAATCATCATCTCAATCATTACGCTGGTATTTATGATTTTTTAAAGAATTTACTCCCCTTCCTCTTTCTGTGTATCCATACCGGATGGAAGGCCCGTGTACTTGACATCCACGTCTCCGGTCCCCTGGGTTATAGGTTGTCCCACTATCACGTTCTCGGCTACACCACTAAGTTTGTCTTCTTCTCCAACTATGGCAGCTCTCAGGAGATGCTGGCTGGTGATCTCGAAAGCGGCTCTTGCGAGCACGCTGGTCTTTTTACCGGAAACACCGTGTCTACCGATGGCCTTCAAGTCCCCTTCATTAGTCATGATGTCCGCAACGAGCATAACGTGACGAATATCGACTTCTAAACCTTGCTCGTCTAGGGTGTTCTTCGCTTCTCGGATCACTGAGTTCCTTGCAGCTTCTATTCCAAGCACGTTGTATATTTCAAAGGGGCTGTTCGTCGAAGTTTTCTTAATGTCGACGCCATCCATCTTCAGAACTTCCTCTAGATTTGAACCTTCAGTATATATCACGAACTCGCCTCCATCTCTGCGGATGACACCTCTCTCGATGTCTTTCACGCCTTTGATCTTCATATCTTTCGCATTTTCTACAGCTTCATGGAGCAGACTGAATTTACCTTCCTCGACCGTGATGTGGATCTCCTTTCCAGAAACGGTGACTTCCCCTTCGATACCTCTGGAACTGCTCAATTTTTCGACTATTTCTTCCAGCTCTAAATTTTTATCTTCCAGTCTTTTCATATCCGGCTTTATGACTATATTCGTTTCCGCGATGTCGATCTCAACGTCGGCGATATCTTGCAGTCTAGTTATCTCAAGCTCGGAGGCGATCTTCTTCGCTTTGTCCCTATCGTCTTTCAGTTCATCTTCAAGGTGTACTTCCATAGAAGGCGTACTCGGAACCTTTCTCGCATCCACGACCTCGATCATCCTGGGTAATCCTTGAGTCACTCCGATCTCAGCAACACCTGCATGGTGAAACGTTCTCATTGTCATCTGGGTTCCTGGTTCTCCTATGGACTGAGCCCCGACTATGCCTACAGACTCTTTTGGATCTACCTTTCTATTCTGGTACCTATCGTTTATCATCTCAAGTAGATCCTCATAATCTTCCTCTGGGATTTCGTATTCTTCAAATCCTTCTACAGTCTTGGTTATGATGGATCTAGGAAGTTCGTAACCATTTGAATCCGCTATATCCTTTATTTCCTTCGCGGTTCCCTCCAATTCATCGAATTTGTCCGGTAGAAAATCATCTGGCCTTGTTGTCTCCTCTTTTTCTTCACTCTTCTTTTTTTGTTTTTTCTTACTTTTTTTGGGTTTTTTACCTACGACCTCTTTGACCTCTTTTGCCTTCTCTTCTTCTAAAATTTCCTCTAACTCTTTTTTCGAAGCGGATTTCACGTCGCCTAGCAGTAGTCCCTCGTCTGCTAGCTTTTTTGCAGTTTTTTCGTCTAAACCTCTTCGAATCAAGGCGTTTATAGTGTCTTTCTTTGCCATCATTCATCCCCCCTTGTCTTGAAATCACGGATAATATCCTCGATGTCGATCGCATCTCCTCTCTTGCTCTTCATCGGGTCTACGCCGTCCTCTCCGTATTGGAATTGTACAACAGTATCTGCAGAATTCCTCACTGTCCCGTCGTTCTCAACCATCAGGTCTTCAAGTGCATTTATCAAACGTCTCTGCATGTATCCGGATCTGCTGGTACGGACGGCAGTATCTACGAGCCCTTCTCTACCTCCCATGCTGTGGAAGAAGTATTCGACCGGATTCAACCCCTCCTTGTAAGACGATTTGACGAAACCTTTTGATTCCGCACCCAATTCACCTCTCTTGAAATGTGAGAGAGTCCTCTCTTCAAAACCTCTACTTGGTCTCTCCCCTCTGATCGCCTGCTGTCCGAGGGCGCCGACCATCTGAGTCAAGTTTAACATGCTCGCTCGGGCACCGGTCCGGGCCATGACTACTGCGTTGTTTCCTAACCCTAGGTGTTTACTAGCTATCTGTCCGGCATCGTCTCTAGCCTTTCCGAGTTCTTTCATTATCTTCAGCTCTAGAGTCTCTTCTAGCCCTCTACCGGGGAGTTCTTCTAGTTCTCCCTCTCTGTATGCCTCTATCAGTTCCCTCACTTTTTTCTCTGCCTTGTTCAGTAAAGAATCGATCTGATTTTTAGCTTCTTCAGGGATCTCCTCGTCGTCTAAACTTGTCGTAAATCCTCTTACAGTTATGACTCCAAGCGCTATGGTGGTGATCTGATCGATGAATCTTCTCGCAATATTTGTCTCATAATCTCTCGCCAACTTATCGACTATCTCTCCAGCGAAGGGACTCACCGCGTTTTCGTCTATCGTTCCATATGTCAGTTGTCCGTCCTGGATCTTTACGTAAGCGTCTGTATCACATTCCTCTTTATCGCAGGTCTCGCATTTTTCACATATCGAGGCCTGGAACTCTATGTTCAGATCATCTGGCAGAAAATGACTGAATATATCTTTACCTTTCCAGATCTTCTCACCGTCCTCTTCCACCGGTTCGGGAAAACTCTCTGTCTTCAAGTTCGAAAATATACTGACAACGTCTTCTCTAGTGAAAGATGGGTTTTCATGGGTGAGAAAGAACAGTCCGCTGACATGATCCTGTGTTGCGCCTATGATCGGTCCGCCGAACCTTGGAGATAAGATATGCTCCTGTACCTTCATCAGAACCTTTGCCTCTGCCCTAGCTTCTTCGCTCTGGAGAACGTGTAGATTCATCTCGTCGCCGTCGAAATCTGCATTGTAAGGTGGACAGACAGCGAGGTTCAACCTGAAAGTTTTTCCAGGGACGACTTTCACCTCGTGCGCCATCATCGACATCCTATGCAAAGAAGGTTGTCGATTGAAAAGCACTATATCTCCATCTTTGAGCTCCCGCTCTATGGTAAACCCGGGCTCGACCTTTTCTGCCACGGTTTCAGAATTCTTTTCTGTCACCTTTATCCTTCTGCCGTCGGGCCTGATCATGTAATTCACTCCTGCAAGGTAATCTCCCTCCTCCGTTGGTGAAGGTCCTCTTGCCACTATCTCCTGAGCATATTCCAGGTTCATAGGTGTGACCTTCAGCGGAACGGTCAGTTCCCGGGCGGCTTTTTCTGGAACTCCGACTTCGTTTATCGAAAGCCACGGGTCAGGTGATATGACACTACGGGCAGAGAAGTTGACCCTTTTTCCACTGAGATTCTGCCGGAACCGTCCCTCTTTACCTTTCAATCTTTGGATCAGGGTCTTTAGAGTCCTTCCGCTTCGGTGACGGGCCGGGGGTATACCTGAGGTTTGGTTGTCAAAGTAAGTAGTTACATGATACTGCAGGAGGTCCCAAAGATCTTCAACGATGAGCTGTGGGGAACCTACATCTCTATTCTCTCGTAACCTCTGGTTGATCCTCAATATATCTACCAGTTTGTGAGTAAGGTCGTCTTCCGATCTATCGCCAGATTCCAGTGTTATAGAAGGTCTAACGGTAACCGGCGGCACCAAGAGTACCTTCAGTACCATATATTCTGGTCTCGTTATTTCAGGGTTTATACCTAGCGGCCACAGATCGTCGTCGGGTATCCTTTCCAACCTAGCTCTGACTTCTTTTGCAGTCAGTTTAGTGTTCTCCTCTCGGAAAGTGGTGGGTTTGTCCAATTTTATCTTTCGCTGCTCTGTTTTGCAGTGAGGACAGACGTTATTCTTTCTAGCCTCTTTCGAGATGTCCTTAGCCAATGACCGTATATCCAAAAGATCCGCTCCCATGTTCTGCATCTCTTCCATCCTCTCTATGTACTGGTTTCTTTCTTCTTCCGGTAGAAGGATATGCCCACATTCGCTGCATGTTGATCTGAGCAGCTTTTTGATCTCTTTTACGTAACCTATGTGGACCACCGGCATGGCTAACTCTATATGACCAAAATGACCCGAACATTCATCGACTCTACCCCCGCACGTTTTACATCGTAAACCGGGTTCTATCACACCGAGATGAGGGTCCATCAATCCCATCTCGATGGGAAAACCGTCGTCGTCGTAAGTATCAGGTGTGATTATTTTAGTAGCTGAAAGGTCTCTTTTTTCTTTGGGAGACATGTAAGCGAATTGTATACTACCTATCCTCGTAGATATTCCTTTATTTCGTGTCATCTTTGATCCTCCACATTTAAACGCATGGTTACTCCAAGTGATCTCAACTCATCCATCAAAAGTTTGAAAGCGAAACTGGTCTGGATCTGATGTATATCTGATTTCTCTCCACAGACCGGACATCTTAACTCTCCATTACTGTCAAGGATGGCGATATGCCCACAGTCTGGATTGCCGCAGACATACTCTGAGGTCCCGTCCGATTGATCGAGCAAACGATCTTTTATAACCATAGCTGTACCGTGACCTATAAGACAGTTCCTCTCCATCTCTCCGAATCTCAAACCTCCTTTACGCGAACGTCCTTCTGTAGGCTGTCTCGTCAGTATCTGAACAGGTCCTCTAGATCTGCTGTGAAGCTTGTTTGATACCATGTGATGTAATTTCTGGTAATAGATGACCCCCATGTATATCTCCGCTTCTAACATCTCACCGCTCTTTCCATCGTACAATATCTCGGTACCGTTGGGTTTGAAACCCGCTTCTTTAAGTGCTTCTTTAAGCCCCTCTTCACTCTCTCCACTGAAAGGCGTACCATCTATGGTCCTACCTTTCAATGAGGCGACTTTTCCTCCTAGCATCTCGAGCATGTGCGCCACCGTCATCCTAGACGGCATCGCGTGTGGATTGACGATAAGGTCTGGAACGACTCCATTTTCTGTGAAAGGCAGATCTTCGGGTTCGACCAACTTTCCTATAACACCTTTTTGACCGTGTCTAGAGGTGAACTTATCTCCAAGTTCAGGGATCCTCTGGTCCCTTATCTTTGTTTTCACCACTCTGCTTCCGTCCTCGGACTCTGTGAGCATAACGGAATCGATCCAACCCTTCTCTCTAGGTCTGACTATCTCAGAGGTCTCTCTTCTTTTCTGAGGAGCCATGAGATCGGTATCCTCTTCCAGGAACCTGGGCGGTGATGTTTTTCCAACGATGACTTCACCTCCATCTACATTGGTCTCGGGGCTTATCAACCCATCTTTATCCAATTTGTTGTACTGTTGATCACTTCTAGCTCCACGGACATCGGGATCAGGGATCTCGAATTCGTCCTCCTGACCGCCGGGGTACTTTCTTTCTTCGGCAGTGTAAGTTCTGAAGAAAGTCGATCTCGCCAGAGCTCTATCAATCGCTGCCCTGTTCATGATGACGGCGTCTTCCATATTATACCCGTGATAAGGCATGACAGCGACCACAAAATTCTGTCCTGCGGGCCTTTTATTGTAATTGACCAACTCCATCGTCTTTGTCTGGATAAGTGATAACTGCGGGTAGTGAAGCAGGTGTTCTCTAGTGTCGGGTCTACTCCTGTAGTTTGAAGCGTTGAGTCCCAGAGCCTGTTTCATCATGTTAGCTCCCATGGAGCAGCGGGGAGCGGCGTTGTGTTCCGCGAAGGGGACGAGACCTGTTGAAGCGCCGAGCATGAGAAGTGGATCGACTTCCATATGAGTATGCTCTTCCTCTATGTTGGATTCAAATTCCATCTTTTCACCGCATTTCCTGCATTCGAGTTCTGCGATCTCCTCTCCTTCACCCATATTGATCCATTTCAGGTCTGCCTCGGAAAGAGGCTCCTCACAGTGTTTACACATCTTTGGTATATCGAAAGGATAGAGCGCAACATACAAGTCCTCCTCCTCTTCAGCGTCTATCCACTCTATATAACCTTCTTCCAAGAGGGAATCGATATCTCTCTTATCTTGCTCGAGTTCTTCTATGATATCAGTGGTGAAGTTAACACTTCCGTCTTCGATTGTCAGAAGCGGTCTCCGGACTCTTCCTTCGTCACAGTTCACTATCACTTCGTTCATTTTTTCGTCAAATCTCAGATTGACCTGTCTGGAGATCTCTCCTTCTCTCCTAGCGTTTCTTACCCGTTTCACGAATTCGTCTGGTTCTTTGACGATACCGACGAGATCTCCGTTGAGATACGCCTTCGTAGTTGCTTCCTCATCGGTCCCCATCTCTTTTAGACCAAGATCATGGAGTTTCCACCGGACCTCCATCGCTTCTGCTCCCTTCGAAACGTTGATCATGAGCGCTGAGGTTTTCACCAAACCACAGTTCTGCCCTTCAGGAGTTTCGTTGGGGCAAAGTCTGCCCCAATGAGTAGGATGGAGTTCTCTAGCTTCGAAGTGAGGTTGACTTCTAGATAAAGGTGATTTTACCCTCCTGAGATGGCTTATAGTGGCCATATTGGAGGTCCGATCAAGCAATTGGGAGATCCCTGTTCTTCCGCCGACCCAGTTTCCAGTGGCCATGGCGTGCTGTAATTTGTTACTCAAAAGGTCGGGTCTTATGGAAGACTTGATCCTTATAGGCTGCTCCTCTTTCTTCTTCCTGTAGTTCCTCTCGAGCTGATATTTGAGGTCCTTAAGTAGATTTACGACTGAAACTCTGAAAAGATCCGACATAAGGTCGCCTGCGAGCTTCAATCTTTTGTTAGCGTAGTGATCCTTGTCATCGGCTTCTCTTTCTCCCATGTAAAGTTCGAGTATAGCTCTAGCCATCCTTCCCAGGAATACTGCCTTTTTCATCCTGTTCTCTTTTTTATCGCCGAGGTGGGGCAGGAGAGACCTGTCCAGTATCGATTCAATCTTTCTACGCCTGTATTCTTCTGCCTGTCCTGTAGCGAACTTCCTTTCGAGGTAAGCCAGTGCATCTTCCTGATCATACACACCCTCTGGGGAGTACTCTTCCTCCTCCTGACACATCTCTATATTGGCGAAAACAAGACTCGCCATCTCGGGCTCTGTTACTATAGAATTATAGATCTGCTCGTCTTTTTCCATCCCTAACGCTTTCATCAAGATGATCAGAGGGATGTCTCCACGAGCCGAAGGAACTGAGACGCTTATCATACCGTCTTTTTTTCTTTCGAGCCTCGTCATGGCTCTAAAACCGTGTCTCTGAGAGAATATCTTCGCTACTTCGTGCTCTCTCCCGTACTTCTCGTTGATCTCGCACATCACTCTGTTGGTTGCCATATCTTCTACTGCCATCAAGTTCCTTTCAGTTCCGCCGATGATGAAATAACCTTGCGGATCGACAGGATCTTCGCCGAGTTCCGTGAGCTTGTCTTCTCGGGACATCTCGGTAAATTCATTGCTCTCTTGATTCATGTTGAGCACTTCTTCTACCGTTTTGTCAAGGTTGTCGGGGTGAAGATTACATATCTTCGATCCTATCATTACCGGCAGTCTACCTATAGATATCCATCTAGGTTCTTCTTCAACACCCTCTCGTATGACATTGAACTTCATCTCCAGTTCCGCATCGTAGTATAGATCTCTCAACCTTGCTTCGTGAGGTGTAAGTCTGTGTTCGGAACCGCTCGCTTCTTTTATCGTCGGTTTTTTCATCCGTATCGTGGGTTCAGAATTTGCAGGCAGCCTCCCATCTTCGAGCCTTTTCCTACCGACCCTTATCTCTATGTCTTCACCTTCCACTTTTTCTGGATCGAGTTTGATCTTACCCCATCCTCCTTCGTCGAATCCTATCCTTATGTTATCGATTATTTTCTGTGCCCTGTTGTTCGGATTATCCGCTGTAGGTAAAAAATCGTTGTACGATTCTATATGGTGCCCCACTACATCTGCTTCCTCAAAAAAAGCATCTACGAGTTCTCTCATATCATATCATCCTCTATAAATATAAAGCAAATTTGACAGATCATTTCAATCACGTTTGACCACTAGGCGGTAAGCCTTTGCAGAATCGGCTGTTCTGCTTTTCCTTTTGACCTCGATTATCCTTCCAACATTTATCTCGCCATGTACTTTTTCAAGCTGTCTTAACGCAGGATCTGATTTCCGTATCTTCGGTAAGTTCTCTCTCTTGATTTTGAGTTCCTCTAGAATCTCTTTCTCTTCTTCCTTAGGCACGAGTTTATGTTCGGGAACAAGCCCGTGCTCCAATATGTTTATTTCATCCTTTTTACCCATTTTTGTTCCCCTTCTTTTGAACTTATAGACAGAGGTAATGTGATCGACGGGCCTGTGGGGATTTCCGAGAATCACCATTCGATGATCCATTTTCGAACCCCAGGCCATCTGGTTAAAAGCCAGATGCTCTATCCAGGGAGAGAGCACATTATCTCTCTCCTACCTGGCTGAGCTACAGGCCCATCAATGACGAACTGCAACTACCGATTTAACCCTAACATGTATTTAAATGTGTTCCTTTGGGCCGATCGATTTCAGGCTTCTTCAATCAACGCTCGATCCATACCTTATCGAGAGGTCTTTTCGGAACGTGCAGTTGTCCATTTTTGTGATAATATTCTACTTTTTCTTCGCTTTCGATGACCTGGGGATCTTCTGCAGGGTAGCCCAGGGCAACCATAAGTTCTAGTTCGTAGTTGTTCGGTACAGGCAGTATCTCCTCCAACTCTTCCTTGTCTATAGCTCCAAGGATACAGCTGCCGATCCCTTCGTTCAGCGCCGTCAAACATATGTTGTTTGCGGCTATACCCGCATCTGTTTTGAGCCCAGTATCGATCTTCTTTATTATCGCAATATAGGCTCTGGGCATCTCTTCCTCTGTCGGATCCCAGTCGAGATAACCGGCCCAGTTGGTGTGTTCGAAGACCGTCTCTAGTTTTTCGGTGACAGTTATGAATTTCAATGGTTGTTTGTTTGCTCCGCTCGGAGATAATCTTGCGGCGTTGACGCATTTTTTCAGAACACTCTTTGGCACTTCTTCATCCTTGTATCTTCTTATGCTCCTTCTGTTTTTGATGGCCTCATAAACATCCATTGAAAACACCTCTATCTCTTGGAAGTCGATATCTTGTAAAGACTTATTAATAATGTTTCGACAATGTATAAATATGAAAAACATCAGCCCCCGGCACTCAAAAATCAGGACAAATCATTTATATTCGTAACTAGCTACATAAGTTAACTTTAGATTGATATGGTGGAAAAAGATGAGTGAAAGAAATTCATATAAAGCATTCAGTATTTTGATCGCCTTGGTTCTTGTTTTGGGAGTGATCGGTCCTATGGCAGAGACTGTGGGTGAAAGTGAAACCTTGAATTCGGATAGCACCCTTGCTAGTGATGATGGGACTTGGGAAATAAATGATACTTATACCATTAATGAGGATGAAGAAAGAGACGTAAACATTGTGATAAATGGGACGGAAGCTCATTTAAGGATAATCGATTCAAATCTGACTTTACGGATGGATGAAAATGAACATCTCTATAATATAACAGTGAAAAATGGCGGACAATTGACTCTTTCGGGTGGGGCTATCCAAACAAAAGCTGTTGATTTAAATAGACCATTTCTTAAAACTGATGTTACGGTTACCAATGGCTCCAAACTATCCTTAAGAGATGACTCTTCCTTTAGATTTCCAGGATTCGTTAACATATTTGATGGCTCTGAACTCGAGATGATAAACTCGACATTTGAAGCGTTAGATGATGATGAAATTCCAAGTTATGATTATCTATGGGGAATCGGAAAAGACGAGTCCGTGGAGGACAATAACGATGGACCAAGACTGATTGTAGAAAATCGATCTGAGGTCTATATGGAAAATTCAGAGATAAATGACTACTATAGATTAAAAGATGACAACGTTGATGCAGAGACCTACAAAGAGATGAAATGGAGCTACCTCGATAGCGACGAAGATATTGGTACGGGAGAAGAATATAAAATGAAAAACTGGACTTTAGATAATCCGTTTGTGGGTGATGTTGAGGATTATCCTTATATCAACCCGATAAACAAAATAAGTTCTCTTTTTGTGGAAGTCACGTTTGATGAGTATAATGGCACGGGGAATCTTGAATATTGGAGTCCAAGCGAAGATAGATTTATTCGGGTAAAAAAACTGAACGAAACCGATATTGATAATACCGTTACTTCCCCAATATGGGAGAAAGAATTGAGTGAGTTCAGTAGAGTGAAGAGAGATGGTGAAACGGTCTTGATGTTGGACCAAAATGTAACGGTGAGAGTCAATACTACGGATAACATGACTATAAGCAAAACAAAATTGTATTCTTCCTACGATAATGATATACATATAGTCAATTCTAATTTCACAGTGATAAACAGTCTCATAGATGTGGATATATATCCTAGCGATATAGACCCTAGAAATGAAGAGACTACCAATACCAGTAGCTCAACATATCTCCAGAACTCTGATATGAAGCATAAAACAATCAGATTATACGATAACAGTTCCTTTAGGTGTTATGGGTTAGAGATCACGGAAGATGATCCAAATGATGTTAATAATGAAGGTGATCCTTGGATTCTGAATACTGAAACTTCTCACGATCAAACTTGGATATATAGATGGGTGAATTTAAAGGTCACAACAGAAGAGGGTGATCCTCTAGAAGATGTTGAACTCTATCCAATCCCAAAGCCTATGGCCAATGATACTTTAGAAGCAATGGTGAACGAAACGATAAATGATCCTACTGAGCCCCATAATAGAAAAGCTTGGGATTACTTGAATGAAACTGGGTATGGTCATTATGATGGGGATGAGGAAGTTTATAGAACGGATGAGGACGGAAACGTTACATTATTCCTTGCTAGTGATAGGATAAATTATCCTGATGATTGGTCAAATAGCAAATTTGTCGGCAATTACTATTTAAATGCAAGTTATGTTGACGAAGGACAGAACATCAATGTAACGAGAACTCGTGAGATTCCAAACCTGGAGGATTTCCCTACTATGGAAAATCCACAAGAGTTTAATATTGACCTGCCAGTTAAATTACCCGATCTTCAGGCTGAGGAATTAGAAGTAGAAGACAATATATTACCTGGAGATAATGTTACGGTGGAAATGAACGTTTCGAACATAGGTGATGGAGATGCCTATGATGTGAACGTTTCGTTCTATGAGGGCGAATTCGATTGGGACAATCCTGAAGCGAACTATTTCAATTCAACGACTATCGATCGATTGAATGCTACGGATAATCAATGGGTCAACGTGACATGGGAGGCGCCGGAAGAATCAGGAAAGTATGATCTTAGAGGAGTGGTAGATCCACACGACAATATAAATGAAAAGGATACGGAAAAGAAAAATAATGAAAATAAAACAGTGGTAGAAGTATTGGAGAAAGCTAACTACACGGTCACTATAGGTAATTATGTTGATAATGTGGTAGAAGGGGAAGATCAGACCGTTGACTACACTATCGAAAATACCGGAGATGCTCTAGGTAATCAAACGATCACCTTTACTGTCTATAATGCTTCCGACCTTGGGGGTGTGGAAAATCACACTGATGAAGAAGAAAATTTGACATTAGAGGGAGGAGACACATACTCAGGCCAATTTACTTGGTCTTCAGAATCGGAAGATCCAGGAAATTATTCCTTTGAAGTGGCCTCAGAAGATGATAATAAGATGAGGAATTTTGACGTTATAGAGGAGCCCTTCTTTGAGGTAACGATAGATGACTCCGAAGCAGAGATAGTGGAAGGAGAGGATCAGGTTGTTGATTATACGGTGGAAAATACTGGTGAAGCCGAGGCAACTCAGGACATAGTGTTTGAAGTTTACAACGCTTCCGACCTGGGCGGAACGGTGATAGATACTCAAACTGAGCCCGATGTTACTCTTGATGGCGGTCAAACTTATTCAGACACGTTTACCTGGACGAGCACAGATCCTGGTGAGTATTCTTTCAATGTGTCTTCCGCAGATAGGTCAGTCTTCGAGAACTTCGACGTGATAGAAGAGGCGGACTTTGAGATAACTATCGATGCTTTCGATACTGAAGTGGTAGAAGGAGAAGATCAGGTAGTTGAATATACGGTAAATAACACAGGAGAAGCTACAGCTACTCAATACATCGAATTTGTTGTGTATGATGCTGAGGGAGAAATTGTTTATACGGCGGAAGAACAAGTAACCATTGATGGAGGTAATAATCATACAAACTCGTTCACCTGGACTTCGGAGGAACCAGGGGAGGAGTATTCTTTCGAGGTGGCTTCTGAGGATGATTCAGAATCCCGCGACTTTGACGTATTAGTAGCTTCCTTTTTCGAGGTTGATATAGATCTAAATCAATCTGATTCAGAAATAATAGAGGGAGAAAACCTTACAGTAGTTGTAGATATAGAAAATACTGGGGCAGATGAAACAGAGATAACTCAAACAATAGTACTCTATGATGAAGAAGATCCAGATACGACTTTGGATTCCAAGGATGTGACATTAGCTGCTGATGAAGATGATTCGGTAATGTTGACATGGGATACCGGAGTAAATGATGCCGGGAATTATACACTTCAGGTAGCAAGTGAGGACGATGAAGACGATCTAGACGTCACTCTGCTTAGAATAGCTGAATTCACAGTCAATATAGATACGGAAGCATCCGATACTGAAGGAGTCGAAGGACAAGATTTCAATATCGTTGCTGACATAGAGAATATAGGAGAAGAAGATAGAGTAGTAACTCAAACAATCAACCTTACTGATGAGGCCGGCAATGTATTAGATCATCAAAATGTGACATTAGGTCCCGGGCAGATGGAAAGAGTCAACCTGACCTGGGAGACTGAATTTGGCGATGCGGGAGATGAGACCCAGACTTTCCGGCTTGAAGTTGCTAGTGCGGATGACGATGATCGAATCTTTATTGACCTTACCCCAGCTCCAGACCTCAATTTTGTTACAGAGACATGGTACGTAGATGGTGAAGAGATAGATCCTGAAGAGGGATTTGATCTTGAAGAAGGAGATACCCTGACTTTCGAAGGCCAGATAAGAAACGATGGAGGCACACCGATCTTTAATGCAGAGGTAAACTATCTCTTCCCTGACAACACTCGAGATAACCAGGTCAAAGACGTGGAGGTCGATGAAACAGTGAACGTTTCCGCTGAATGGAATGTCCGAGTAGTCGAGAATCCGGAGATATCTATATGGGTCAACTCTACTGGCGATAAAGGTAGAACTCATGACAACATCACATATTCTGGAGATGATTTTGAAGATATAGAGGCAACAGAAATTCGCTTTGAAGATTTAAACTTCCCCGGGCAAGAGATGATTCCAGGCGAATCTTATTCCTTCAGCGGAAGGGTACTTAGAGATCAAGATGATAAGCCTCTCGAAGGTATAAACGTGACCGTTTCTATCCAGTCGAATCCAATACTGGTCGAAGAGACAGTTTCTACCGACGAGAATGGAGAGTTCGAAATCTTTCTCCAAATACCTGCGGATGCTGAAGGTGGAGAATATTCATTAGAGTTCGAAGCGCAGACTCATGAACCTCAGGACACACAGGAATCAGTAGAGATCGAAACTGACGTTCTTGAAGTAGCAGGCATACCATGGTGGCTTTTACTAGTCATAGTAGCGATCGCTGCAGGTGGTGCCGGAACCGCCTTCGCTTACTTCAAGTTCTTCGGCGTAGGAGAGATGGTCGAATGTGGAAATTGTGGTGCGACCATATCTGCGGATGCAACCAGCTGTCCTAAATGTGGAGTCGAATTCGATATGAATACGGTTAAATGTAGCGAGTGTGGCGAGTGGATACCAGCAGACTCAGATGTGTGTCCGGAATGCGGGGCCGAATTCATAAAAACAGGAAAGGAAGTAGAAGATTACACAGAGAGGATGAAAAAACAATACAAGAAATTCCTAAGAAAACAGCATAGAAAGGCTCAAAAAGAATTGGGTAAGGAGCTTTCTCAGAAGGAATTCCTAGACTGGTGGAAAGATAAGCCCTCTTTTGTCACCTTTAATGAATGGTTGGAGAGGAAAGAAAAACAGCGTAAAGAAGGCAGCGTAGAATGTCCGGAATGCGGAACTCTGAACAGTGTTGACGACGCCGTCTGTCAGAAGTGCGGGACGAGCCTGATAGATCTGGGAGAAGAAGAAGAAACAGAGGAAGAAATGACCTTCGAAGAGGAATTAGAAGAAGAAAGCTCTGAGGAGGAAGAGGAGATACCGGAGCCTACCGAGGAAGAGCCAATAGAAGAAGAGTCTCAAGAAAGTGAAGAGAAGACTGAGGAGAGCGAGGAAAAGGAAGAGACGGAGGAAACCGGTGAAGCAAAGAAAAAGGTCAAGAAAAAACCGAAGAAAAAGGTCAAAAAGAGAGTGGTTAAAAAGCCCGATGAAGAAGAAGACTGAGATAACCATTACAAAATCTTTTCTTTTTTAGTTTTTCTATTTTCACCTTCTTGAAAGACCGAATAAGCTTATAACTCATGCTTAATTTATTAAAAAATGACAAGATGTTCGAGATCAAGAGGAAAGACGGTCTAGCAAGATTGGGTGAGTTTACTACTCCTCATGGAACCGTTGAGACTCCGGCAATCATGCCTGTTATAAACCCTAACAGAGAACTTGTCCCTGTAAAGAAACTTGAGAAGGAATTCGGAACACAGGTTTTGATAACGAACTCATATATATTGTATAAAGACCAAGAACTGAAGGACAAAAGTTTGGATAGAGGTATCCACGATTTATTAGGATTCCAAGGTTCGATCATGACCGATTCAGGGACATTTCAGGCCCACGTATACGGCGATATCGATGTAGAAGCGGAAGAGATACTCGAATTCCAAAGAAATATAGGTTCCGATGTAATCACCATATTGGATGAATTTACTGAACCGGATGATTCTAGAGAAACTGCTGAGGAAAAAGTCCAGAAGACCATCGAGCGGGCCGAACATGCTCTGCGATCAAAAGAAGATCAGATATCGCTCACTGCACTGCCTATCCAGGGCTCTATATATCTCGATCTAAGGAAGAGATGCGGTAAATCCATGGGAGAGATCAAAGGAGATCTGTATCCCATAGGAGGCGTAGTTCCTCTAATGGAGGATTATAGATTTCATGAATTGGCTGAGGTGATCATCGCTTCAAAAAAAGGATTAGGTCCTCGAGGCCCGGTACATCTTTTCGGTGCAGGGCATCCGATGCTTTACTCTTTAGCGGTCTTGCTCGGCTGCGACCTATTCGATTCTAGTTCTTATGCCAAGTATGCTAAGAGAGGAGACATGATGTATCCCGAGGGGACCAAAAATATAGAAGATATAGATCATCTAGGGTGTGAATGTCCTGTTTGCAGTTCCTACGATGCCGAAGAGATCAGGGAAAGCTATAAAAAAAATGATATTGAGCTTCTAGCTGAGCATAATCTATGGACATGTTTCAGAGAGATGAACAAAATAAAGCAGTCGATAAAAGAGGGGAGTCTTTGGGAGATGGTGGAAAGAAGAGTACGTAGTCACCCAAAACTTCTAGAAACTCTGAAGGTCTTAAACCAAGAATATCGATTTCTTGAAAGATTCGAACCTCGCAGCAGGAGACGAGCCTCGCTTTATACGGGGCAAGAATCCATATACAGACCGACTTTCAAAAGGATAAAACGTTGGATCCTCAATGATTACATACCTCCAAAAAAAGGGCCTACGGTTTATTTTGAACCCGATCAGTCGAAAAAGCCCTACAGTCGATTTTTCCGAGAAGAGATTGATATGATAGAGGACTATGATGCAAATCTCTTGGTCTCCACTCAAATCGGCCCTGTGCCGTTTGAGATGGACGAAATATATCCTATAGCACAATCCGTTTTTCCCTCACATCCTGCAAACATATTTTCCCTACGACACTACAAAAGAAAAAAGAAAATAGACGAACTGATCCGATGGGAAGGAAAAAGCACTTTGGATATTCTATCCAAATCTAAAGGACCAAACTTCGACGAGATGAAGATCAAGGCCACCGCAGATTATCAATTCGGTGAAGGGGCTGGATCAGCTTTGACCGATGGAACCTTAAAATACGTTAAAAATAACAAGGGCAGGATCAAAAACGTGAAGTTAGACCAAAATCATATCCTATCAGTTAGGCATTACGATGGATTCTTCACTTTGAAAAAAACTGGGGCGGAAATACTCTTAAATCACTTCTCACCACCTGATCTTAGGATCGAAGTTACCGAGGAAAGCGCCGAGTTCAACAGGGATGGGAAGAGCGTTTTTTCAAAGTTCGTAACCCATATGTCTTCCGACTTGAGGCATGGTGATGAAGCGATAGTGGTAACAGAAAACGACGAATTAGTCGCGACTGCAAGAGTCCTTTTGATAAAAGATGAAGTCAAAGTCTTTGACAGAGGTCTTGCAGCAGGAGTTAGAGTCGGTTTTAATCTGAACGAAAATACGTCAACCTAAAATAAGACCGTCGATATGAGATGTGCAAATGCGTATAGCCGTCTTGCTCGAGGATAAGTGTCAGCCCGATCGATGCAGTTATGAATGTATCAATTACTGCCCGATGGTCCGAACAGGAGACGAGACCATAGTCAAAACTGAAGATGCTGTGAGGATTTCAGAAGAACTTTGCGAAGGATGTGGGATATGCGTAGACAAATGCCCATTCGATGCGATAAAGATCATCAATCTTCCGGAGGAACTCGAAACGGACCTGATACACCAGTTCGGTGAGAACAGCTTCAGGCTCTACCGACTTCCCCTCCCCGAAAAAGGTCTGGTCACTGGACTTCTCGGAGCTAACGGCATTGGGAAAACAACTGCGATAAGGATGCTTTCTGGGGAGATCGTCCCAAATCTTGGGAATTTTGAGGAGGACGTTTCCTTGGACAAAGTGATAGAGAAATATTCAGGTACGGCTCTAGGCGACTATTTTAAATCTTTAAAAAAGAGCGATATAGAGACCGCCCTTAAACCTCAGTACGTAGATAAAATACCGGCTCACTACTCCGGCAAAGTGGAAGACCTTCTTTCCAGGATAGGAGATGATTACGAGAGATGGGTCGAAGCGTTGGAGATAGAGAACACTTTGGACTCTAAAGTGACCAATCTATCTGGCGGTGAGCTTCAAAGAGTGGCGATAGCCGCTACTTCCACCAAAGACGCTGATGTTTACTTCTACGACGAGCCTTCTTCATATCTTGATATAAGACAGAGATTAAAAGTGGCCGAGGCCATCAAAGAGAAGAGTGAAGATAACAGGGTCATGGTCATAGAACACGATCTTGCAGTCTTGGATTTCCTTGCAGACAACGTACACTTACTTTACGGCTCTAGAGGTGCCTACGGTGTGGTTTCACACCCTAAAGGTGTTAGAGTCGCTATAAACTCATATCTTAGAGGTTTCCTCGACGAGGAGAATATCCGCTTCCGAGATACGGAGATAAAATTCGAGAAAAGAGCTCCGAAATCGGAATGGCATTCTAGACCTATAATCGAGTACGATAAACTCGTTAAAGAGTGGGACTCTTTCAGGCTAGAAACAGAAAAAGGAGAGATACCGGAGGGTGAAGTGATAGGGATCGTAGGTCCTAACGCGACAGGAAAGACGACGTTCGTGAAGATGCTTGCAGATGCTGTTGAACCTACAGAAGGTGAGATCAAAAAACATATCACGGTGAGTTATAAACCGCAGTATATCAAACCCAACTATGAGGGTAGAGTGATAGACCTCTACAGAACTGAGATAAGCGATCGCCTAAACGAAGGTTTTTTCCAGTCTAACGTTTTGAACCCACTCGATCTAGAAGACCTTTATGAGAGAGAGGTCCCGAAGCTCAGTGGAGGTGAGCTTCAAAGAGTTGTTCTAACTCTCTGCCTTGGAAGAGATGCAGACCTCTACTTGATCGACGAGCCAAGCGCTTATCTAGACGCGGGGAGAAGGATGACCGCCGCTAAGGTGATCCGCAGGTTTATGGAAAAGATCGACAAGGGAGGCATGATCGTTGATCACGACGTATATTTCATTGATTACGTATCAGATTTGATAATGAACTTCTCT
This sequence comes from Thermoplasmatota archaeon, assembly GCA_018334835.1. Taxonomy (GTDB): domain Archaea; phylum Thermoplasmatota; class Thermoplasmata; order Halarchaeoplasmatales; family Halarchaeoplasmataceae; genus Natronoplasma. The sequence goes on from JAGXLF010000003.1 coordinate 59,901, forward strand.
GGCGAACCTGGAAAAAAGGGAAAGGGAGAAGGACCGTACGAGATGAGAAAAGGGATGAATAAATTTCTCAAGGAGGTCGAGATAACTTTTAGAAGAGACGCCGATACCTACCGACCGAGAGTCAATAAACTGAATTCACGATTGGATAGGAAACAAAAATCGGAAGGAGAGTATTATTACCTCGACTAATAGAGTCAATAAACGTTGATCCTTCCTCTCGATAATCCCTCTTCCTGGGTTTCTGTAGTCAATTCCATCAGACCGTTCTGCCTTTTCTCTTCTGGAACAAGATTTTCGACCAGGATCTGCCCGTCTGGATAACTTGTCTGCTTCACCTTGATCTTTTTCTGCTTGTTGAGGAATAGGATAGACATAAGAGCGGTTATGATATCCTTTTTTCTGTCGTCGTGTATCATGCTTAAAGTGATCACTTTTTGCTCATAACAGCAAATCCGTTTCCATATCTTTGATATTTCGCTTTGGATATCCTCCTCATGGGAACGAGTATCATAATTTTCTTCACGCTCTTTCAATTCCTCTTCCCTTTCTTTTTTCTTTTCTTTTCTGATCTTTTCCATCTTCTCTCTGTATTTTGCCTCTTGTTTTGCGTCTTCGAAAGCATCCACTAGTTGGATTAAAGATACTGGCTTCTTTTCCTCTCTTCTAACTGCTCTCTCTAAAGGTAGGTCATCATCATTGAGTACTTCCTCTTCATAGTCTAGATCTTCTGGGTCTTCATAAAGACCTTGGTCCCAGATCTCCCATTCGTCGAAGAATCCTTCCTCCTCTACAGGCTCTTCTTGTTCTTCTTCCTCGGCAGAATACAGAACCTGTTCGCACTGCATTTTGAGTATCGACCACGCCATGTTGATCAACTGTCCTGTAACTAGAAAATTCAAATTTTCTTTATTCTTGGCCTGCTCTAGATACATTTCGGTGAAGGAAACTAGGTCTATCTCCCATGGATCCATCTTTTCATCGATGACGAGTTTGAATATGGAAGCGATGGCGTTATCGAAGGGGTCATCGGAGAACTCTTTCCCTTCTTCATCCATATTTTCTACCATCTGGATGTAATCGTCTATCCTTTCGCCGTTCCTTTTCTCGTCGATGAGAGATTTATGGAATGTCAGGTGCTGGATGACCTCTTCTGGAGAATTATCTAATTGGATCGCCGGCTCTTTCATCTCGGAGACCAAACTACTGCACCTCCGTTTCTAATTTGCTGACCTCAGAAAATTCGGGTATATCTTTTTTATCTTCTTTTCCGATGTTGACTTTCATTATCACGTCTGAGATTCCTTTTTCGTTTATGGTGACGCCTATGATATGGTCAGATTTTTTGAGAGTCACCTTTCTCAGCGAGATCTGGATGAACTGTGCATTTTTGGAATTTTCTTTTATCATTTCGGCAACATTTTCGGCGTTCACACCATCTAGATTCTGATCGATCTCATCGAGCAGATAAAATGGGGATGGGTCATACATCTGTATAGAGAAGATGAAAGCCATGGAAACCAAACTCTTTTCTCCTCCGGACAGCGCATTTATCAGATGCACTTTTTTTCCAGGCGGCCTAGCCTTTATCACGAGCCCTCCTTCGAAGGGATTTTCCTTATCTTCTAGTTCAAGGTGCGCTTCTCCGCCTTCGGATAGGTTTTCGTACACTTTTACGAAATTTTTGTTTATCTCACCTTTTACTTTCAACAGGCCTTCTTTCTTCTTTTCATCTAATTCATCTATCAAATTATCAAGTTCTTCTTTCCGTTTTTCTAACTCGGTGTATTCTTCTTGGAGCTCTTCTTTCCTCTCTTTTTTCTTCTTGAAATCGTCTAGAGCTCTCATATTTACTGGTTGCAGATCTTCCATCTTGTTTTTACACCGTCGGATGGTATTTTTCAGCTCTTTCATAGAAGGGAGTTCTTCATCAGAATAGTCCACATCTTCGTCAATATCTTCCTTTAGATCCTCGAGCTTTTCTCTTTCCGTGCTCAACTTTCTTTTAGAGCTTATGATGAATTCCTGCTTAGATTCTATCTCTGTATCTATCTGATCGATACGATGTTTCTTCTCCATCCGCTCTTCTTTTTTGTCTTCAAGCTCACCTCTAAGTTCGTCGAGTTCTTCACCCACCTCTGACTCCTTATCTTCCAGTTCCTCAAGTTTTTCCTCCTTCTCTTCGATTATGGATTCAGACTTTTTGATCGTACTTTCTTTTTCCTTTATCTCTTCCTTCAGTTCTTTTCTGGTTTCTTTGATCTCCTCTATCCTCTCTTCTAGGTTTTTCTTCTGATTCTCTTTTTTATCTAACTCAGATCCCAAGTCGTTCAGTTTTTTGTTGAGATTTACTTCCTCGTCCTTCAATTCTCTCAACTTCTTGGATAGTTCTTGTGGACTTATCTCTCTTATATTCTCTCTGATCTCTTTCTTCTCATCTTTTAGATCATCGACTTTTTCTTCAAGATGTTCTATCGATCTTTCCAGCTTTTCTTTCTTCTCTTCAAATTCTTTTTCCTCTTCTCTTTTTTCGTCTAGGGCTGATTCTTTCTTTTTTATCTTGGAATCTAGTCGATTTATGTGAGCTTCGATTTCCGATTGTACCTGCTTGTCGCTCTCGTTTTTCATTTCCTGCATCTCGTCCTGTATCTCTTGTATCTCTTTTTGTAAATCATTCAATGAACTACTGACTTTCTTTAGATTTTCACGGCTGTTCTTGAGGTCATTGCTCACCTTTTCCAATTTCCCTCTATCGGGTGCGCTGAAACCAATCATATTTTTCTTCAAAGTTCCGCCTGTCATCGCACCGCTTTTCTCTATCTTCTCTCCGTCTAGAGTGACGATCCTGACACCGCCCATCTGCTCTCTTGCAGACTCGATGTCTTCCATGACAACAGTGTCGTGAAATACATACCAAAATACGTTGTCATATTTATCATCGTAATCCACGAGTTCGATGGCAAAATCCACTGCCTCGTCTTCTTTGACTGTCCTTAGAGCTTTCCCCTGTGGTCTACCTGTTCGCATCTTGTTCAAGGGCAGGAAGCTAGCTCTTCCGGCGTCGTTCTTTTTGAGGTGCTTTATAGCTTTAGAAGCCACAGCGTCATTTTCTACAACTATGCATTGCATCCTGCCGCCAGCGGCGACTTTCAACGCGGTCTCGTATTCATCGTCCACATCTGCGAGTTCTGCTATAGTTCCGTGGATCCCATCAAGGTCGCCCTTGTCTCTAGCCTCGAGTATGGTGGAGACCGCTCTATTATAACCTTTCTTGACTGACTTGGCCGCCTTTTCCTCCGCTTTCAATTGCTCGTACTTCCTCTTGAGTCTGTTAACTCTCTGCTCCAGGTCTTCTTTATCCTCTCTCAAATTTTTTTCCTTGTTCTTCTTTTTGTGAAATTTATCCTTAAGCTCTTCTAATCTTTCATCGTGCTCTTCATTCTTTTCACTGAGATCCTCCAATTCCATCTCCTTCTCTTTTTTCTCGAATTCTAGGTCTTCCTTTTCCTCTTCTACCTCTGCTATGTCCTCTCTAACCCTTTCTATTTTGTCTTTTACTGTCTCAAGGTCTATCTTCTTGTCCGATAGTTTTTCTTTTTTTTCCTCTACTTTTTTTTCCAATTGGAGAGCTTCTTTTTTAAGATCTTTTATCCTGTCGTCAGAATCTGATTGTTTATCTTCGATCTCGTCTATATCTTCTTTTAAATCTTCGAGATCTTCCTCGGTTTCCTCTTTTTTCTCCTCTAATTCTCTCTTTTCTTTATCCACGGCCTCTAATTCTTCTTTTTCATTCTGTAACTTTTCTTTCAGCTTTTCTCTTTTCTCCTTATTCTTTTCTATAGTGTATCTAGCATCTTCTTTTTTGTCATCGGCCCTTCCGATCGCCAGCTTTAGCTCGTTGATGTTTTTTTGAAGCTCTTTGCTCTTTTCGTCTCCCTTTTCATCTAATTCTTTCTTTAACTCTTCTATTTCCTCTGTGAGATCTTCTATTTCACCCTTTAATTCTTGCTTTTTATCTTTCTTCTTTTCTATCTCTCCTTTGTTGTCCTCTATATCGTTTTGGATGGAGGCTATATTCCTCTCCGTGTTTTGGATCATCTTCCAGATCTTTTTTTCCTCGGCTTCAGATGCTTTATCGGAGAGTTCCTGATACTGGAGAGCCTTACTTCTATCATCTTCAAGCTCCTCTACTTGATTGGAGATCTCGTCCAAAAGTATGTTTATCCTGTCTAGATCGTCGATCACTTCTTCCTTTTTCTCTTCGGCTTCCTCGATCTCTTCATCGTAAGAACTGATACCAGAGATGTCATCCAATATCTTCCTTCTCTCCGTCGAACTCATCTCGACTATCTTAGATATATCACCCTGCTGGACTATGTTGTAACCTCCAGGTGATATCCTAGCGTGAGAAA
>JAGXLF010000081.1 GCA_018334835.1 Thermoplasmatota archaeon
CCTCAATTTTGCATTTATGTTCAGTACAGCTTTCAGATTCTCGCTTGCTTCCTCTTTTAGCTTTTCTTCATCATATTCATCAGATTCGTAGTAATCACTGTCGACTTCTGCCCTGATGAAAAGCTTGTCAAGAACATCCCTATCTACGATTATCTGATAATGCTCGGCTATGCCTTCTGTTTCTAGGAGTGCATCTTCCACCTGACTCGGGAATACATTTACCCCGCCAACTATGAGCATATCGTCGCTTCTACCCTCTATACTTTCTATCCTAGGGTGTTCACGACCGCACTCACATTTCTCGTAGGTCACAGAACCAACGTCTTTTGTTCTGTATCTGAGCAGAGGCATCGCTTCTCTAGTCAACATAGTGAACACGAGCTCTCCAGTCTCCCCTTCAGGTAACACTTCTCCTGTTTCCGGGTTGATGGTTTCCACTAAGAACTGATCACTCCATATATGAAGTCCGTTCTGTTCGGAACACTCTATGGCAACTCCGGGGCCATAAAGTTCGCTCATACCATAGGTGTCCTGTGCTTTCAAGCCGAAGGAATCTTCTATACTTTCTCTTGCTTCTTCACTCCATGGTTCCGCACCGAACATCCCCACCTTTAAGTTGAAGTCTTCTCTTGGATCGAATCCATATTTTTCTGCCGCTTCAGAAAGGTAAATAGCATAGGATGGAGTACAGGCTAGAACTTCAGTCTGGAAGTCGTTCATCATCTTAACCTGCTTCTTTGTATTTCCTGTACTAGTAGGAAGCACAGAACAACCCAAAACTTCAGCACCTTGATGGAAGCCGAGCCCGCCTGTAAAAAGGCCATACCCGTAAGCGTTCTGCACGATGTAATCTGATTTCGCACCTGCAGCGTCATAGCTCCTTGCCATCAAGTCGCCCCATGTATCCATATCGTTACGGTTATATGCGACAACGGTAGGAGTGCCTGTAGTTCCAGATGATGCATGAAAACGCACCACCTCTTCTTTAGGCAGAGCAAGGATTCCATAAGGATAATGCTCACGGAGGTCGTCTTTTACTGTGAAAGGGACCTTACTAATGTCTTCTAACTTGGTTATGTCTGAGGGTTTAATGCCTTCTTTTTTGAAACGTTTCTTGTACATGGGTACGTTCTCGTAGGCATATTTTACCTGCTTCGACAAACGCTCCTCCTGCAACTCACGTATATCCTCCAACTTCATCTTCTGGGCTTTTTCATTGAACATGATTCCACCTTAAATATATTTATCAGCTAGGCAGTACAGCGATTGATTATAAGTTTTTCGAAGACATTAATTATAGTGAGAGTACAAATATCTTACTACGAAAATTTTTGCACATGATCATCAAAATACAGTCGATAGAACGGGTATCAATACAAGAACTAAAGGTATCGATACCACTGTTGTCCAGGTGACGGAAAGCGCAGTCCCTTTCCGATTTAACCCATATGGCACAAGGAACATGTTAGTACTGGTTATCGGAAGTATAGAGTTTATGATTATGACGGCAAACCAGGAACTAGGTATAATCTCGAAAAACATGAGAGGGGTAAATACAAGAGCTATTATGATGGGGGTGTAAACCATGGTAATCAGGAATGCGTTACGGCCCACAGCCCAATCGAAATCTCTTTTCTCTCCCTCTTTCTTTGGAAGGATCATCTTCTTCATTTCCTCTAATTTTAAATCCTTGGGATGAATACCTGAACCCACATAATAAAGAGCAGCGGGAATTGTTAGAGCGGTGATGAAATACAGTACGGCACCTCCGTCTCCTAGCGTTTCAAGACTGATACCGGCGAAATTCCGGATCAGTACAGCCGCTATTATGAAGGCGAGTAGATACCAGGGATACAATCTAAGGTACCAGGGGAGAAGAGAATCTTCCTCCTTTATATCACTCTTTCTTTCATGCTTATGCATTACCGAAAGAACATATGGTATAACTGCAAAGAGCCCTACACCCACGAAGGCTATATATATACCGGCGGGTACCGCCCACTCTTCTATGGCTAAAAGCGCACCTCCTACAAAAGCTGCACTCCTGCCCTGGTTAGTCAATATAGTTTTTAAAAAAGTTCTTTTTTTCATACCGTCTAGGGTTAACTTTTTCGCTTCAATCTTGGCAAGGGAATACGCTAAGATGTACATGAAAGAGAGTACACCGAAAGTTATACCGGTGAAGATGAGCTCTTCTCTTCCGAAGGATATATTTATGAATATTCTAAACATCAAGAGAGGAATGAAAACGAACAATAGTCCAAGACCGAATTTTTTCATCACTCTGTCTACACATTCTTCTCCAAATGGTTTAGATAGTAGATATGAAACTACCAAGCCGACGACTATCCATGGGAGGGTCCACAACCCACTTATATACGGTAGAATGCCCTCTATAATGCTTATGAAAGTCATGAATCGGTAAAAAGACAGAGTATATTTAAAAAGTTCGCTACATATAGCCCACTGCATATTGAAATCCTGCTTTACTCTATGGATGTCTGTTAATTAGAAATATTTTATTATAGATTATTAATAATTTTTGTGTCGATTGCAAAATACTAATTAAGGAGTAGATATTCTTCGAAAATTGATGGCGCCTAAACAAGATAATCTTGAAAGGCTTTTTAATCCTAGATCGATAGCGGTGATAGGGGCCTCAACAAAAGAGGGCAAAGTAGGTCATACACTTTTTTCTAATATACTAGAGTCCGGGTATGAAGGTGAAGTTTATCCTGTGAATCCTAAGGGTGGAAACGTATTGGGAAGAGAATTATACGAATCCATAGAGGATCTACCTGAACCAATAGATCTCGCAGTAATAGTTGTACCAGCAAAGATAGTTAAAGAAGCTGTCCACCAGTGTGGAGAAAAAGGAGTTGAGCATATTATAGTTATATCTTCCGGATTTTCGGAAGTGGGCAAGGTGGAAGAAGAAAGGGCCCTGGTAGAAGAAGCTAAAAAATATGGGATGAGAGTTCTTGGTCCAAACGTATTTGGAATCTATTCAGCAAAATCAGACCTCAATGCGACTTTTGGGCCTTCGGAGATCGAAAAAGGTAGCATAGCTCTCCTATCTCAAAGCGGCGCTTTGGGGATAGCGTTGATAGGTAAGACAGCCCAGCAATACCTCGGTCTTTCCGCAATAGTCAGCATTGGGAACAAAGCAGACATCGATGATGTTGATCTGGTAGAGTATTTTAGTCAGGACGATGAAAGTGAAGTTATAATGGTGTACATGGAGGGACTGGATAACGGTCAAGAATTCATGGAAACAGCAGAAGGGCTAGAGGAGGATAAGACCGTGATAGTCCTAAAATCTGGTCGTTCTGAGAAGGGTGCTACAGCGGTCGCTTCACATACAGGTTCGCTTGCAGGGAGCGATCGTATTTTTTCCTCGGCTTTCGAACAGTGCGGCGTTCTCAGAGCCGAAAATCTGAGAGAAGCTTTCAACTGGTCTAGAGCTTTCTCTAATTCACCTTTACCGGAGAATGAAAATACGGTAGTCGTGACCAACGGTGGCGGTATCGGAGTCCTAAGTGCTGATGCGGCAGAAGAGTGCGACGTGAAATTACTTGACGATCAAACACACCTGAAGGAAACTTTTGAGGATGTTATCCCTTCATTCGGTTCTACAAAAAACCCCATAGATATAACAGGCCAGGCTGGTAAGGAAGAATATGAGAGGTCCCTAAGACGCGCATATGAGAGCGAAAAGATAGGATCCGTAATAGGACTGTACTGCGAAGCCGGGTCTGGTGAGGCATGGGGTGGAGCTAAAGCGATCAAAGAGGTTTATGAGGAATATGGTGATGAAAAAACTTCTGTTTTCACTTTTGTCGGGGGAAAGCAGGCTGACGAGTGTGTTCAATGGCTGAGGAAACACAAGATTCCAGCATATACTGATACTTACGAATGTGTTTCGGCTTTAGGTGCGCTTTACAAGAAAAAACGCTACCTCGAGAGGAAAAGAGAAAGAGATGATGAGATAGAACTAGATATACCTATCGATGAGATCAGAGAGAAATTGAAGGGTATAAGAAATAAAGGGAGATTAACTCTGCTTGAGCATGAGGCACGTGAGATATTGGATCTTGCAGGAATACCAATGGTAGAAGGAAAAGTAGTAAACTCTCTAGATAGAGCCGTAGAGGCTGCAGAAGAGATCGGATATCCTGTGGTATTGAAAGTTGTATCAGAGGACATCATCCATAAATCCGATGCTGGTGGTCTCGCTCTTAACCTTGAGAATGAGGAGGAAGTTGTAGATGCTTACCAGGCGATATATTCGAACTGTCGTAAGAATTATCCAGACGCTCATATAAGCGGTATTTCAGTCGCAAAGATGCTCGAGGGTGGGGAAGAAACCATCGTAGGTGGGTCGAGAGACAGTTCATTTGGACCTCTGGTCATGTTCGGTCTAGGTGGTGTCTACGTAGAAGTTTTAGAGGATGTAGAATTCCGTGTTGCTCCCATAACTAAAAAAGAGGCTAGACGGATGATGGGTCAAATCGAATCTTTCCCGGTACTTGTCGGAGCTAGAGGCCAGCCGAGAAAAGATTTAAACGCGTTGGCAGATGTTATATATAGGATATCCTATTTGATGAATGAAGTAGAGGGGATCGCGGAGATGGACCTCAATCCAATCAAGGCGTTTAATAGGGGAGAAGGATGTAAAGTAGTAGATGTGGCTATAAATCTTGAAAATAGGTGATATAAAATGAAAAATCTTATAATATCCTCGACTGAAGAGGAAGCGGGAAAAACGACGGTCGGTCTAGGGTTAGCTCTTGGAGATGATAGGTCTTTAAATTATTTCAAACCCTTCGGTGATAGGCCTATCTATAAAAAAAAGAGGCTCATAGACTATGATGCTAAACTGTTCAAGAACGTTCTTTCTCTTGATACAGGATATGAGAAATTCTGTATAGGCTTCGATCACTCCAAAATCAAGTATGCGTTCGACGAAGATACAATACGTGACAAGATCAAAGAAAGGATAGATGAACTCTCAGAGGGAAAAGAAGGTCTGATAATAGAGAGCGGAAAACATTGGGGGTTCGGATCTTCGATCAATCTTGATCCGGTATCCCTCTCCAAGATGATTGAAACCGAAGTAATACTAGTGACTTCAGACAGCGGAACTGAGATACTAGACAAACTAACGACCGCATATAACTACTTCGAAAAAAGCGGTGTAGATCTGCGTGGCGTCGTGTTGAATCGGGTCGAATCTTTGGAGGAAACTGAAGATTTTGTTGTGGATGATATAGAAGAGTTGGGTTTGGATGTATTGGGGATAATACCCGAGATCAATAGCCTCGATCTCACTCGGATGAGTTTCATCAACGATATGCTTTTCGGGAAAGTTGTAGCTGGAGAGAACGGCCTAAACAATATAGTAGAAAACGTATATGTTGGTGCTTTAAGCGCCGATGAGTTAGTGCGTAGCCCCGCTTTCCAGGAAGATAGAAAATTGATCGTGACCGGCGGAGATAGAACCGATGTCATCTTGGCTTCTTTAGGAGATGGCACATCCGGTCTGGTCCTGACTAATGATATAATTCCCCCCAGCAATATAATATCAAAAGCTGATAGAGCAAACATACCTTTGATTTCGGTACCTATCGATACTTACGAAGCGGCGAAAAGAATAGAAAGGATGGATACGATAACAACCATAGAAGATGACTTCAAGATAGAAAACATCAAAGAAGAAGTTACGCCGAGATTGGATATGAAGATATGAGAAAAAAAAGGTTGAGAAATGAGGTCATCCCTCCGTAATTTGGGCTAAAGGAATGATGATAGATGGTATATGATGTTGATTATGTAGAAGCTGAAAAAGCTCTCAAAAAGATCGGTAGAGGGGAAAGGGTCTTTGTAGGGTCGGGTGCAGCCGAACCTCAGTACCTCGTTAAAAAATTGACCGACCTAGCGAATCAGTTCTACGATACAGAGATATTTCA
>JAGXLF010000082.1 GCA_018334835.1 Thermoplasmatota archaeon
TTCCTCTTTCTAGAAAGAGTTCTGTTAAGGAGTATCCTATACCTGTAGCTCCACCGGTTATCAAAACGGTGTTTCCAAACATCTTCATAGCTCTATAGCCTCTTTAGATGACCTGATCTAGAATAGTTCTTGTATTGTTTAATTTCTTTGATCCTCTTCGCTTTTTACTCCGGTCAGTCAAGCTACTAAACTTATATTATCCTCCACTTAAGAGACTTTGAAATCTCTCGTTTTTCTAATCTACTTCAATCCAAATGTGAAGATTTCTGTAAACTTCTCCATCTCTGAGCAGGAAAAAATATGAACCTGCCTATATTATAAATCTTTGAATCATTTTTTGAGAAATAAAATTGGTATAGATGTTCTAATCGAAAGGTAAAAAGAGATAAGAACCATCCTGATATCGATTCCAAATCTTTTTATAATCTTTAGAAGCAATCACCCGATGTGATATAATGGCTGAAATCAGCATCGAAGACCTCGCTGAATACACTTTTCTATCGAATCCTAACTTTTCACCCGAAGGGCAATACGTCTGTTTCTCTCACCATGAGATGGACGAGGATGAGAACGAGTACGTATCTACTCTCTGGATCTTAAAGAGAGAAACGGAAGAGATGTATAAACTGACCAACAGCGGTAAAGATTCGGACTTTGTTTGGTTGAACGAAGAAGAGATCCTGTTCACTTCGGGCAGGGATATGGGTGTGAAAGAAGATGAAGAGGATAATGAAGAAGAAAAGGAAGAGACCAAATTCTTCAAGATCAACATCCACGGAGGAGAAGCCGAACACCTGTTCACTGTAGAGAAGAAGGTTAGTGGTCTTGAAAGATCAGAGAGCGGTATCTTCGGATCTGTATGGGAAAAGATCGGAGAAGAGAGCGAGGAGGAAGAAGAAGACGAATTAAAAGAGGGTGAAGACTACCATGAACTCGACGAGATACCTTTCTGGTCCAACGAAAGAGGTTTCAGCAACAAGAAGCGCTTACATCTCTGCCAGATAGATATCGAGGAAGGAGAGTTGGAGACACTTGTGGGCGGTCACAAGAACGTGACGGATTTTGATATCCTAGATGGTAAGATATGCCTCGTGGTGACCGAGTACGAAGACATGATGGAAGTTGAGAACTACCTCTATGAATTCGATCTCGAAAGTGAAGAGTTAGAAAAACTAACTGACGAGGTCCTGCGTATCGACAGAGCAAGGTATATTGACGAAGGTATTTTGTTTGAAGCTACAGACATGGAAAAGATGGGTATCAACACTAATCGGGAGTTCTATCTCTATCGGCATAGAGATGAAGACTACGAAATATTGACAGACATGGACCGCTCTTTCGGAAATAGTTTGCTGACGGACGTGCGTTACGGAGGAGGAGAACTGGTGAGAGTAAAAGATAATGACTATTATTTCCTGATAACAGAAGGGTACAGTGTTGGTTTACACAAGTTCACTCCGGGAGAAGATGTTGAACCAGTAGTTGAGAAACAGGGATCTATAGATTCATTCGACGTTCACGACGGCGAAATCGTTTACGTTGGACTGCGAGAACAAAGACCGCAGGAACTCTACCTGTACGACGGAAAAGAGAAAAGATTGACCGATTTCAACGATTTAGACCTGGAAATTTCAGAATCAGAGTACTTTGAAGTGGAATCCGAAAATCGAAAAGTAGACGCGTGGGTCATGAAGCCGGTTAGTTTCGAAGAGGGTGAGGAATATCCGACCATCCTGGAGATCCACGGTTGTCCCAAGTGCGTTTACGGTACGGTTCACTTCCACCAGATGCAGATATTGGCGAGTTCAGGTTACGCCGTAGTGTTCAGCAATCCTTCCGGCAGTTCGGGCAACGGTGACGACTTCGCCGATATCACTGGAGAGTACGGGAGAAGAGATTACGAGGATATAATGAACGTGATGGACGAGGCATTGGAAAGGTACGATTTTATAGATGAAGAACGACTTGGAGTGACCGGCGGTTCATACGGAGGATTCATGACGAACTGGGTTATAGGGCATACGGACAGGTTCGACGCCGCCGTTTCTTTCAGGAGTATAAGCAATTGGATATCGAAGTTCGCCACTACCGACATAGGATATTATTTCGTCGAGGATCAGATACGATCGGATCCTTGGGATGATGTTGATAAGCTCTGGGATCACTCCCCGATGAAGTATGCAGACGAAGTGAGTACACCTACACTGTTTATCACCTCCCGCGAAGATTACCGGTGCTGGGAAGCCGAGGCTATCCAGATGTTCACCTCTCTGAAATATAATGGAGTGGAATCCAAGCTTGTATTGTTCGAAGGAGAGAATCACAATCTGGCGAGAGAAGGAAAACCGAAACAGAGGATGAAAAGATTGGAAAAGATGCTGGAATGGTTCGACGAGCATCTTAAGTGACTGATTAAAGCATCTCTCACTCAGTAAAGTGTTCAGGCCAGAGGTACCTCTTTTTTAGGGGTCACCGGAAATGTCGACCGTAAGCACTTCAGATTTAAAACCTGCGATATTCACTTCTCCCAAGTCCATAGCCCAGAGCACCTGTTTTCCCTTCAACCGGTCGACGTCGTGGTGATAAGGAAGCTGTGCGGCAGGTTGTACTCCCCTATCGCCGAGGGCTGTCTAGAGCTTGCACATCTTCGGTTTTATAACTCTTCAGCATCTTTTACCTCTCCAAACTCTATAGTCACATGGAAAGGACTCTCTGTCATGGTCTGTTATTAGTATCATCATGGTGGTAAACAATATTTTCTAGTGCTATAGATAGCGAAGGTATCTATTTCTGATATTATCTCTCCGGGGTCCTTATGAGCAAAGAGACATCAAACATATTCAGAGTTTATCTCAGCTTTTTTTTGGGGTTTTCTTTTGGTATGTTGGTCAGTATAGACTTCTTGAGATCTATATTTTCCTCTTCAAGGTCTGCGATGAGGTCTAAATATTCTTCCCTAATCAATATCTCACCGGGTTTTAGGATTGCCATGAACTTTCCTGGATGCTCTTTCTGTATTTGGGTATAATGAGACTTGAACCACTCTTTGGTTATATTAAACTCCGAGGTCGAATCCTCCGCGTTTTTCATATTCTTCCTCCATAAGACATATGCGTACATTAGTATTTAAAATTTGATGGGATAATTATGGCAGGTAGAGGGTCTTTTAAATAGAAGTGATATCTTTCATCTCTTTTTCTTCATCCAATTCTATGAGATGATAACCAGGACTAAAGCGATGGTTATTTCCCAGCCTATATCCGCTATGACCGAGGCTTCCTTTAGGGGTCTCCGACCATATTGCCCATTCCGTGGTACGGTACCGCAGTGAAGGTTATCTTTTCTGAAGAATTGTACAACCAAGCATAGATAGGCGGGTTTATCACAACAGCGAAGGAGAAGGTCTAGAAAGCAGGTTCGGTCTCGAATATTCTCTTTTCCAGTATTGACGAAAAGATATGAAGGGTGCCCCAGCGTCTTTGTATAGGGGAAAAGTTATGGAATTTTAGCTGATCACGCATAAATCTTAAATATTTGAATATTTGTTCAACTATTCATGGATAAGTATAACGAGAATGATCTGGAAGAGGCCGGAGACATCTTCAAGTGCCTGGGAGACAAGACCAGGGTAGAGATACTCCTCACCATGAAGGACGGTGAGAAATGCGTTCACGATATCTCTGACCTGACCGACCAGGAAATATCTAATGTCTCTCACCATCTCCGGAGACTGAAGGATAAAAGACTAGTCGATTACCGAAAGGAAGGTCGGCACAAATACTACCGCATAGATGACGAACACGTTCTAAATATACTTGAAGAGGGGTTGGAACATGCAAGAGAATGATGACGCTGCGGGTTCGGCTTCCTGTGAGAGCTGCAGAATTGACGATTCTCCAGACCCTAAAAACGTATGGCTCTCATCTAGAGCTTTAAAGAACTGGATAGGAGGAGCTTTTTTATTCGGAGCTTTATTTCTGACTTACATATTTTCAGATTCCAACAGCGTTTTCTTTCTGATGGAAGGAGATAATTTCCGCCTTTCCGACGCATTTTTCATAATAAGTATCGCGATAGCCGGTAATGTCATACTGAGGAACGGTTATGATGCTTTAAAGGATTTTGATCTGAACATAGATCTGCTGATGAGTTCCGCTATACTCGGGTCGGTCTTCGCGAGTTTCTTGGGTAGAAGCAATATCTTTTTAGAAGGAGCGACTTTAGCATTCCTTTTCAACCTGGCTGAGCTACTGGAAGGTTACTCCGTAGAGAAGGTGAAGGGCTCGTTGAGAGCACTCATGGATATATCGCCGGATGTGGCGACGGTCATCAGAGATGGAGAAAAGATGGAGGTAAAAGTCAATTCTGTGGAAGTAAGCGATACTGTAATAATCCGACCCGGAGGCAAGATACCTGTGGACGGAGAAGTGATAGAAGGCAACAGTTCGGTGAATGAGGCACCCATAACCGGTGAGAGTATCCCTGTAGATAAGGAGGAAGGTGACGAAGTCTATGCTGGTACGATCAATGAACAGGGCTACTTAGAAATCGAGGCGACGAAAAAATCCTCTGAAAGCACTATATCCAACATCATAGAGATGGTAGAGAATGCTGAAAGAAAGAAGACAGAGCATGAAAAGGTCATCGAGAAGTTCTCCTCTTATTACACACCTATCGTAGTATCTGCGGCTGTATTTATAGTCGTTTTACCTCCCCTTCTTTTTGCACAGCCCTGGTCGGTATGGTTCGTAAGAGGACTAACCATGCTCGTTCTAGCCTGTCCCTGTGCCTTTATCATCAGTACGCCTGTATCCGTGGTGTCGGGCATTACCAGCGGAGCGAAGAACGGAGTTCTGATAGAGAGCGGTAATAGCCTAGAAGCGATGAGTGAAGTCGATGCGGTAGCCTTCGACAAAACCGGGACCTTGACCAAGGGCGATCTTGTCGTAACCGACGTGATCCCTCTCAATGGGAGAAATGAAGAGGAGGTCGTACGTTGCGCCTGCGGGATTGAAGAGAAAAGTGATCATCCTATAGCTGAAGCGATCATTTCACATACTTATGAAAATCACAGATTTGATCACGAGCACGCGGTCGAAGATTTTGAGGAGATCAGCGGCAAAGGTTTGAAAGCAAATCTGGGAGGGAAAAAGCATTACGCGGGCAAACCTTCTATGATGGAAGAATTGGGTTTCGATCTAGGTCATGTTCACCATTCCAGCAACAGTGAGAAGATCATGGAAGAGGCCAAGCAGATGTGTTCGAATGAAAACTGTTTGAACTTGACAGGCGATACTATACCTCGTCTTCAAAATGAAGGTAAAACCGTCATCCTGGTAACCACGGAAGATCATCTAGAGGGCATAATAGCAGTGGCTGACGAGGTAAGGTCCTCTACGAAAAAGACGATAGAGGAATTGAACTCAGAAGGTATCAAAACAGTGATGCTCACAGGTGACAATGAAAATACCGCTCAAGTGATAGCAGAAGAGATAGGAATAGAAGATTATCGGGCAGAGCTGATGCCAGACGAAAAGGTAGAATATCTAAAGGAGTTATCCGATGAGTACGGTTCCGTGGCCATGGTGGGAGACGGGATAAACGATGCGCCGGCTCTGGCGGCTGCCGACGTCGGTATCGCCATGGGTGCCGCCGGTACAGATACCGCCTTAGAAACAGCGGACATAGCTCTTATGCAGGACGATATCTCCAAACTTCCATATCTATTCAGATTGGCTAAGAAGACTAACCATGTTATCAAAGAGAATATCTTAGCGAGTCTCGGGATGAAGGCGGTGCTTGCTGTCGGCGTGCCTTTTGGACTCGTCAGTATTGCTCTCGCCGTTCTTTTGGGAGATGCCGGCATGACCTTAGGAGTCACAGGAAATGCTATGAGACTTTCGAGGATCCTGCCGGACTGATTTTTTGCACATCTCC
>JAGXLF010000083.1 GCA_018334835.1 Thermoplasmatota archaeon
GACCGAAGACGATGTTGGAGAAGAGGTCGAAAAAAAGAAAGACCTACCTGAGACTGAACCTCTGTATTACAACAATCCCAATGCACAGACCTTCGACGCAGTTGTTATAGACTCCGATGAAAACGAGATTGTACTGGACAGGACCTTGTTCTATCCAGAAGGAGGCGGTCAGCCTTCGGATCGAGGAGTTCTGATGACTGATGATATGAGTTATCCGGTGAAAAACGTCCGAAAGAACGACGGTGTTATCATACACGAGATCGATGGTGAGATATCTGAAGGAGAAACAGTCAAAGGCAGGATAGATTGGGAAAGACGTATGGCTTTGACTAGACATCACTCAGCAACTCACATAATCATGAGTGCTGCTAGAGAAGTTTTGGGAGATCACGTCTGGCAGAAAGGTGCGCAGAAAGATGTAGAAAACGCAAGATTGGACCTTTCACACTTTAAAAGGGTCAGTCGCGAAGAGATAAAAGAGATCGAAAAGATAGCGAACAGGATAGTGCTCGATGACATCCCAGTGAGGAAGGAAGAACTCACCAGGGATGAAGCGGAAAAAAGATTTGGATTTAAACTTTATCAAGGTGGAGTTCCAGAAAGTGACATCATAAGGGTCGTTCACATCTCTGACGTTGAAGATTACGATGCACAGGCCTGCGGGGGCACACATGTCAATAGTACCTCTGAAGTCGGCCCTATAAAGGTATTGAGCACTCAGAGGATACAAGATGGAGTTGAACGTTTAACATATTCCGCCGGAATGGCTACAGTCGAACATATACAGCGCCAGGAAGATCTATTGAAAGAAGCTTCCTCCAAATTCAATGTTAGTCCGAAAGATTTACCGGATACAGCCGAGCGTTTCTTTACCGAGTGGAAGGAACGTGGAAAAGAGATAGAAGAACTGAAAAAATACAAGTCGGTGGCGATGGCTGAGGAACTCCTTCCCGGGGAAGAGGTAGAAGGAATAGAGATCGTTTTAGAAGCCGTAGACATGGACACTAAGGAGATGTTATCTACCGCCGAGAGGATAACCTCCAAAGAGGGCAGAGTCGTCTTATTAGCCTCTGAAGGGGAGAATGTCAATCTAGTCTTTTCGCGCAGCGACGACCTCAAATTGAACATGATCGAGATTTTGAATGAAGCCGCTAGAGAAATAAACGGCGGAGGAGGCGGAAGTCCGAAAACTGCCCAAGGTGGAGGCAGTAAGCCTGAAGGAAGAGAAGCCGCTCTAGATAAAGCAAGAGATTTGGTTCTGGAAGAGATCGGTTCTAAAGATTGAAATGTAGATAATTTTTTCTACTAAAAGAAATGCAAAGGTAACAATAGTATTTTTGTATAAAGAAGTGTTTAAAGGTGGTAGAGAAGAGAGATGTCAAAATATAGAGTAATATTCCATTTGCATGATGAGAAAAGAGGAACTACGGCTTTCTCGAACATTGTCAATCTGATAAAAGATTTAGGAGAGGAAAACCTAGATATCGAATTATTGATGAACGGTACTGGGGTGAAGGTGATGTTGAAAGATGGTGATTATGTTAACAAGGTAGATTATCTATTCGATAAAGGAGTTGTCTTCTCTGTTTGTTCTAACAGCTTGGAAGGATTAAAAATCTCCGAAAGTGATCTTCTCGAAAAAATGAAGATAGTTCCTTCTAGTGTTGGAGAATTGGTCAAAAAGCAGAATGAAGATTGGAATTATATAAAGATATAGAGTGATATGATGGGAAAAAACTATGATCTTACCATACTTCAGATGAATGATAGTCATGCCTATTTGGATTTACACCACGAATATTTTTGGAAAGATGGAGAGCAGATATACAAGAAAGTTGGAGGATATGGAAGGATAAAAAGCTATTTCGATAAAGTAAGAAAGGAGAATCCAGATTCTGTAATTGTTCTAGACAATGGAGATACCATACACGGTACTTATCCAGTTGTCAAAAGTAAGGGAGAGGTGATGATTCCGATACTCAATAGGTTGGATTTCGATGCTTGGACTGCTCACTGGGATTTTGCCTATGGACCTAAACATCTCATCGATATTGCTGACGAGTTAAATTATCCTCTTCTAGCTATAAACTGCTATCATGAGGATACTAATGAACTGGTTTTTGACCCTTATAAGGTTATGGAGAAAAATGGACTAAAAATAGGCTTGATAGGTATAGCAAATACCATAGTGGATAAAACCATGCCGGATCATTTCAGTGAAGGGATATATCTAACGTTGGGTGATGATGAGTTAACAACCTACATAGAAGAATTAAAGGATGAAAAAGAAGTAGACATGATTGTGGTTTTTGCACATTTAGGTTACCCTCAAGAAGTAAAGCTTGCTACGGATATAGAAGGTATCGATGTTTTAGTCAGTGGGCATACCCACAATAGACTATTTGACCCGGTAAAGGTAAATGACACTATAATAATACAATCCGGTTGTCATGGTTCTTTTATAGGGAGATTAGACCTAAAAATAGAGGATAAAAAGGTAACAGATTATAGACACGAGCTCGTTGAAATCGATAAGAATTTTGAACAGGACTCTGAAGTAGAGAGATTAGTGAATGAAATAAAACATCCTCAAAAAGATATCTTAGAAGAGATAGTAGGTGAAACAGAGCTTGGATTAGCAAGAGACAAAGTGATGGAAACAACCATGGATAATCTACTGTTGAAATCATTGATACATGCAAGTGATGCAGAGATGGCCTTTTCAAACGGATGGCGGTACGGTTCCGCAGTACCTCCTGGAAAGATAACTATGGAAGATCTTTGGAATATCATCCCAACTAATCCTCCAGTTTCTGTATGTGATATTACTGGACAGGAATTGTGGGATATGATGGAAGAGAATCTTGAAAACACGTTTGCTAAAGACCCCTATGATCAAATGGGAGGATACGTAAAAAGGTGCTATGGAATCAATATGTATTTTAAAATTGAAAATGTTGAGGGCCTGAGAATTCAAGAGTTTTTTGTCGGGAACGAAAGGTTGGATAGAAACAAAACATACACTGCTGCTTTCGTGACAACCCAGGGTATCCCTGCAAAATATGGTTCCAAAAAAAGAGATTTAGATATTGATGCTATAACTGCTCTCAAAAAATATGTAAAAGAAAATAGTCCCGTCAAACCACAAATAGAAGGAACTATAGTTGCAATCTGAGTATAAAAGTTGGGTTCTAATTTATCACTTTTCAAAAAAAAAGTGGACCAGAGGGGATTTGAACCCCTGGCCTCCACCATTCTAGCGGCAGGCATTTCAACCTGCAGATGCCAAGGTGGCGATCTGCCAACTGATCTACTGGCCCATATTAGTACAATTTAGGGATAGGTATAACTCCCATAAAAATTTTGTGAGGTCTAAAAATAGATAACCTTCACAGTCTATCGCAGTATGTGAAAGCTAAATCACGTAACTATTTTATATCCCGTGATGATTTACGACCAATTAGTATCGAGAGGTATAAAAAATGAAACTCCAAGAATATCAGGCTGCGGAAATTTTTGAGGATTACGGTATTCCAGTCGTTGATAGCTATTTAATCGAAGAGCCAGAAGAGATAAAAGAAGTTAAAAGACCTGTAGTTCTGAAGGCCCAAGTGACTGTAGGGAAGAGGGGTAAAGCCGGCGGAATTCTTTTCGCGGAAGATAGAGAAGAAGCCGTAGATAAGGCGGAAGAACTTTTCAAAAAAGAGATCAGAGGTTTGGAAGTCGAAAAAATTTTGGTTGCGGAGAAAGCCGAGATAGAAAACGAATATTATGTCGGAATGGTGATGGATAGGGAAAAGAAGAGACCTACTTTGATAATGACCACCGAGGGCGGCATGAATATTGAAGAGGTTGCGGAGGAACATCCCAACAAAATAGCAAAAAAGCCCATAGATCCGGTCATGGGCTTGAGGGGTTATGAAGCTCTACATCTCGCTGATTCTATAGGTTTAGAAGGAGAGGAGCTTTCCCAGATGGCAAAGATAGCTCAGAAATTGTCTCAGGCCTTCGATGATTACGATTCTGAACTGGCAGAGATCAACCCACTCGTTTCTACACCTGAAGGTCTTCTGGCCATAGATGCAGTTTTTAACATAGACGACAATGCGCTCTATAGACAGGATTTCGAGAAATCCGAGAGTAAGCTTGTTACCGAGCGAGAGCAGAAAGCGGATGAATATGACCTTGCCTATGTAGATCTCCAGGGAGATATAGCTATAGTTGGCTGCGGAGCTGGCCTGGTGATGGCGACCCTCGACTCGGTAGCGGAATTTGGCGGGGAACCCGCTTGTTTCCTTGATCTTGGAGGCGGTGCAGATGCAGACGATACGAAACACGCTTTGGAGATCATCGATATGAAGGAGGGTGTGAAATCCATATATCTGAACATCTTCGGTGGGATAACCCAGTGTGATAAGATAGCCCAGGGGATAATCGATTACGGCCCTCAGAAACCCACGGTCGTCAGGATGTTGGGGACCAACGAAGAGGAAGGTAAGAGGATGTTGAGAGAGGCCGGTTATGATGTGGTCGACGGTATGGATGAAGGTGCAAAAAAGGTTGTAAAGATAAGAGAGTAGATACAAAACAAATTCCTATTTCTATTTTTTTCAACTATCTATCGTCCCGCCGTAATCGTTTTAACCCATCTATCAATTCAATTTTCATGGGATCAGGAAAGCGTAGGAGATTTGAATTGGTGGAAATAGGAAGAGTGAAGAATGATTATTTAGAGGAAATACCAGATGATTATAAAGAGAATTTATCAAAAATAGAGGTTTACGAAAGATACGAGGACGCTTTGTTAGGGATAGAAAAAAATTCCCATATATCCGTCTTATGTTGGTTTGACAGGAGCGCGAAGGATATACAAAGGGTTCATCCGATGGCCGACGAATCGAATCCTCTGACTGGCGTCTTCGCTACTCGGGCTCCGGTTAGACCTAACCCGATAAGTTACACTGTATGTGAACTCGTTAATCGAGAAGGCAATACTCTTCAAGTTAAGGGCTTAGACGCCTTGAACGAAACTCCCGTGATAGATATCAAATCCTATAAACGTTATGAGATAGAAGAACTAGAATTTCCTGATTGGGTGCCGGAGTGATATATATGTGCGGAAAAAAGATCGATGGTAGAAAAATTGCGGATAAGAAAGAAAAAATTTTGAAGAAAAAGATAGATAAGCTAGAAAAACCTCCAAATCTTCACACAATCTTTGCAGGAGAAGATGAAGGCTCGAAAGTCTATCTAGGCGTGAAGAACAGAGGCTGTAAGAGGGTAGGTATTGAAACTGAAACCCACCAATATGATGAGGATGTAGAAAAAGAAGTATTGATCGACAAAATTCACGACTTGAATAGAGACGACGAAGTGGATGGTATCTTGGTTCAGATGCCCTTGCCAGGAGATATAGATGGCAAAAAGTTAATCCAAGAGATAGATCCAATCAAGGATGTTGAAGGCCTCCATCCAAAGAATTTAGGAAAACTTATGATAGGAGAGGAGGAAATGATTCCATGCACTCCTAAGGGCATACTCACGATGTTTGATTATGAGGATATTCAGTTAAAGGGTAAGGAAATATGTATAGTGAGTCACAGCACGATAGTGGGAAAGCCGATGTCTATAACTTTACTGAATAGAGACGCTACAGTTCACGTCGTCCATGAATTCACTGATGATATGGAACAATATACTAACAAGGCCGAGGTTTTGATTTCAGCGGCCGGGGTTCC
>JAGXLF010000084.1 GCA_018334835.1 Thermoplasmatota archaeon
AGTCTGGATTCAATTCGGCCTTCTTCTTCGTCCTCAGTCATATTTGTCACCTATTTATCTTACTCTTATCTTACACTCATATCCCATATTGAAGACCTATATAGGTATTTTTTGGTTGTTGAATGGATAGATGGAAAGGCTCTATTGAGACTCGTTTCTCATCTCTTTTTTTCTTCGTTGAAGTCGTTCGTATTTTTCTTCGTATAACTCTTCGCATGAAGGGCAACAAAAGTAATGCTCCTTCCCATCTTTTTTCCATTTTTCAGGTTCACCTTTTATCGGTTTGTTGCAGTAATAACAGGTTATGTCGAGAGGTACGTTCTCGTCTAAGGATATCTTAGGACTTTTCTTTTCCTCGTCTTGGGTTCGCCATACTTCCTTTATTTTGAATCCATCTTTTTCTTCGAGGTATTCAGTTGCTTTGTCTAGCTGGCTGAACTCGTTTATAAAAAGTGTGATTAGATGGCCGTTACCTTCGAGTTTCTCTATTTTACGAAAACCTTCGAATCTAGAGAAGACTTCCCGTATCTCTTCCTCCGTCTTATCGTTAGAATCTATTTTGAAGAAGTATTTTTGGAAACCCATCTTTCTATAATCTACCTTAACGCTGAACCCTTCTATGATCTCCATGTTTTCCAGTTTTTCCATCTTGGAGCTAACTGTCGGAGTGCTGACGTCGATCCTGTCCGCTAAAACTCTCCTTGAAAGCCTGCCGTCCTTTTGTAACTCTATAAGGATCTTCATCTCGGTCTTATCTAGTTTCATATATAAGGGATTGACATTCATCGGATTTAATATTTATGTTTGTAAGGTTAAAACCTTTTTTATTTTACGTTTGTATACCAAAAATTCCTTTTATGTGCATGAGAATGTAATAACGGTGTTATCATGGCGATAGATCCCGTATGTGGTATGGAAGTGGATGAAGAGGAAGCAAAATTCGAGACTGAATACAAGGGGAAAACGTACTACTTCTGTGCTCCAGGATGTAAGACTATGTTCGAGGAGGATCCAGAGGAATACCTCGAATGAGTTCAAAATCTCTTTATTTTAATTTATTATATTTATAAAGAAGTGGTAATATGAACGAAAAGGATGAGAAAAAACAGAATAAAGAGGTCCCTATCGAGGATATGCACTGCGCCAGCT
This sequence comes from Thermoplasmatota archaeon, assembly GCA_018334835.1. Lineage (GTDB taxonomy): Archaea > Thermoplasmatota > Thermoplasmata > Halarchaeoplasmatales > Halarchaeoplasmataceae > Natronoplasma. Next base: position 1,150 of record JAGXLF010000084.1, read on the forward strand.
GTGCTCAAGCTATAGAGAAGTCTCTTGATAAGGTAGAGGGTGTCGAAAAGAGCAACGTGAGTTATGCTAGTGAGAAGGCATCGATTGAATACGATTCTTCTAAAGTTGGGATAAATGACATATCTAAAGCTGTTGAAGATGCCGGTTATTCTATAGGGGAAGGTGAGAGAGTAGACATGCCTATAGAAGGCATGACCTGCGCATCGTGTAGTCAGGCGAATCAGAAAGCTCTAGAGAGGTTAGATGGTGTCATATCAGCTAACGTCAATTTGACTACTGAAAAGGCCACAATAAATTACATCCCAGGCAAAGTCCACAGGAGCGACTTCGTGAGGGCTGTAGAAAACACAGGTTATTCCGTTCCAGATTCTTGGCTTGATGAGGACTACGAGGAGAAGGACAAAGTCGAGAAGGATCTAGAGAAGGTGAAGACTGCGAAGCGGAAAGTCTACCTCGCATGGTCGTTCGTTATCCCGATGATGGCTATTATAATCTCTAATTATGCTGGATATACTCTTTTACAGAGGCCATACTACGATATAGTCCTAGTTGTTCTAGCATCTCCGGTCCTTTTCTATGTTGGATGGGAGACCATGTATTCCGGAGCTCGATCACTAGTGAAACTTTCTCCAAACATGGACGCTCTAATAATGCTTGGTTCTATGGCGGCTTACTCTACAGGTTGGATAGCTATCTTACATTATTACGGCTATGGTTTTGAAATCTTGAACTACGGTGGGATCGCAGGTATGATCGTTGCATTCCACCTTATAGGCCGCTATATAGAGAATAAGGCTAAAGGCAAAGCGTCTCAGGCGATAAAGAAATTGATGACCTTAGAAGCTAAAGCCGCTAGGGTCATAAGAGATGGTGAAGAACAGGAGATCCCGGTAGACAAGATACAGATCGGAGATAAGATGATAGTGAGACCAGGAGAAAAGATACCAACTGACGGTAAAGTTATCGAAGGAGAGAGTTCTGTTGACGAGTCTATAGCAACTGGAGAATCCATGCCCGTTAAGAAGGAAAAAGGTGATGAGGTGATTGGAGCGACGATAAACAAAGAGGGTTCGATAACTGTTGAAGCCACTAAGGTAGGTAAAGACACTTTTCTCTCCCAAGTCATAAAGATGGTGGAGGAAGCTCAAGGTTCTAGAGTGCCTATCCAAGCTTACGCCGACAGGATCACATCGTATTTCGTTCCTGCCGTGATCACAATAGCACTCTCAGCATTCGTTGCTTGGATGGTTTTTCCCAGAACGTTTCATTCTATAGTTTCATGGGCAGACGCCTATCTGCCGTGGGTGAATCCTGAATTGACTGCTTTATCTTTAGCGCTTTACGCCGCTATAGCTACTTTAGTGATTGCTTGCCCCTGCGCTTTAGGACTTGCAACACCCACCGCTCTGATGGTAGGCAGCGGGAAGGGAGCGCAAAACGGCGTTTTGATCAGGAGAGGGGAGTCCATACAACTGATGAAAGACATCAAAACTATCGTTTTAGATAAGACTGGTACGATAACAAGGGGTGAACCAGGAGTCACAGATGTGATAGGCGAGACGGAAGAGGAAGTTCTTCTCTATGCTGCCTCAGCTGAACAAAGGTCCGAGCATCCTCTCGGGGAAGCTATAGTGAAAAAGGCGAAAGAGGAAGGATTGTCTATAAAGGATCCTGATAGTTTCGAATCCGTCACCGGTCAAGGGATCAAGGCTGAGATAGACGGAAAAGAGGTGCTGGTTGGAACACCCGATCTTTTGGAGGAATTTGGTATAGAGAGCAATTATACGGATGAATTTAGAAGATTACAGAAAGAGGCTAAGACTTCGGTGTACGTTGCTGTAGATGGCAAAGTTAAAGGAGTTATAGGTATAGCTGATCAATTGAAAGAAGATTCAAGGAGAGCTATCAAAGCACTGAAAGATGAAGGTTTAGAACCTGTTATGCTTACAGGAGATAACACGGAGACAGCCAAAGCCATAGCGGACCAAGTGAGCATAGATAGAGTTTTAGCCGAAGTAATGCCTGACCAGAAAGTACAGGAAGTCAGAGAATTGCAGGACAAAGATCAGTTGGTGGCGATGGTCGGAGACGGTATCAACGATGCTCCGGCGTTGGAACAGGCGGATGTTGGTATAGCTATTGGCACGGGAACGGACATCGCAATAGAGAGCGGTGATATCGTTTTGGTGGAAGGTGATCTATCCGCCGTGGTTAAAGCTGTCAAGCTTTCTCACGCAACTTTCAGAAAGATCAGACAGAATCTGATATGGGCGTTCTTTTACAACGTGGTCGCTATACCGATTGCTTTCGTAGGCTTTCTTCATCCTTTGATGGGTATGGCCGCTATGTCCTTCTCTAGTATCAACGTTGTGACGAATTCGAACAGACTAAAAAAAGTGGACATCGGAATGGAGGATGAGTGAAGATGATATCTAGTGTGCTTGCTTCTGCGATCTCGATAGTTTTGAACGGAAACGATACTCACCATCCAATGGAGGACTGGTCGATGATGGGTGGAGCATGGTGGATTTGGCTCATCATGATTATCGCGGTGATACTGATCATCGGTGTACTGATAGTTCTATTGCTGGGAGAAGCTCGGAATGGGAGTACTAGGTTTGGTACTAGGAAGAGTGGAGAGCAAATATTGGATGAAAGATACGCAAGAGGCGAGATAACTGAGGAGGAGTATAAAGAGAAGAAAAAGGAGATAAGGAAATGACCCGTGATGAAAACGATCAAACATCAAATTTTTATTTTTAAAACTTTTAACTTCTACTGTATTTTTTTGTTGGTAGGAAGTATATCAATTAGATATCTCAGTTTGCGTGGTGATACGCATTGATTTTATGGATATAGGTCCCTGGAACAAAGATGCAAGCGAGAAAGTAGATGTGTCTTTTTTTCTGAGATGAAAGGAAAAACAAAGAGAAAATTTTAAGTGAGTCTGACATCATATAATATGATTGAAGAAGTCCTAGGGTGAGGAATATATATGAATATCACCAAGATAGTGATAAAAGATGATGAAAGCAGTAATGTAGTCATCGCTGCAACTCTTTCCGAAGCAGCAGAAGCCACTGATAAGATGGAAAAAAGGTGTGATGAGATAAGAAACATGATGAAAAGCTTAAAAAGTTATGATGAGTAAAAATAAAGGAATTAAAATCCCTAAAGAATTTTGTCGATCCGTAGAAAAACGATCGATCTACTCTATCTTTTTCACGTTGATAGCTCTAGGTCCTTTATCCCCTTCTTCGGAATCGAATTCAACCCTGTCACCTTCGGTGAGAGAGTTGCATTCCATACCACTGCGGTGTACGAAGAGGTCTTCGTCACCTTCGTCGGGTTCTATGAAACCATAGTTCTTCATATCATTGAAGAACTTTACTGTTCCTTCCATACGAGTTCACCTCCATGCGAGTTCTACCCTTATTATCGGCCACCCCTTTATAGTTTTTTCGTAGATATTGAGGTGGATTTCTGTCTTTGAGGGTGGAAATTATTATATAGTAAAAATAGGTGTAAGAGATGCGTTTAATCTCAATCGCTCTTATTCGTTCTTGCTCCTGTAGTGTAGTTCGGCCAACCATCTTGGCCTCTCGAGCCAAAGACACGGGTTCGAATCCCGTCGGGAGCACTTTTCTTTTTAGCATATTTTTGTAGAATGTTTTTTTGTAGAATATTTTTTGGAAAATAAAGATTGTTAGTTGAGCTCAATTAGATTATAGTTTTTTTAGAAAAACTTACATGATAATTAACAGAAAATTAAAAGAAATAAAAAGGGTTTTTTGTGGTTTAGTAGGTCGTCTTTTTTACTGTTCTTTCTTGTTGTAGTAGATCGCTACAGCTACTACGGCAGATAGTATCAATAGCATCGTAGTAAATCCTGGGATATCATCTGCAGTGGCTTCTTCTTCTTCTTCTACTTCTTCGAAGACAGCTGTTATATCCTTGTCCTCGTCCATGGTGATTGTTATCTCTTCTCCTGTTTCATCAGTACCCTGCCACTCAACGAATTCCCAGCCCTCGGCCGGTGTAGCCACTATCGTTACTTCGTCACCTTCTTGGTAGGTGTGAGTACCTTCAGCCGGAGTAGTTGAGCCTTCTCCATCGATGTTTATCGTGAGATCGTATTCTATTGCTTCGAAGACAGCTGTTATATCCTTGTCCTCGTCCATGGTGATGGTTATCTCTTCTCCTGTTTCATCTGTTCCTGTCCACTCGACGAATTCCCAACCTTCTCCTGGATCAGCGGTCAATGTCACTTCAGTACCCTCTTGGTATTCATCTTGAGCTGGATCGATTTGTACCGTTCCATAACCATCTTCATTTACTGTTAGAACGTAGGGTACATATTCTATGGTTATGTCTTCAGTTGTCGCATGTCCGACTTTATCAACAACGCTGATGGTGAATGTGTTCTCTCCTTCACTAAGCGGTAGTGTTGCAGAGTAGAGTTGCTCGTCAACTCCTTCGACTTCTTCGGCTTGAACGCCTCCAATCGTGATTTC
>JAGXLF010000085.1 GCA_018334835.1 Thermoplasmatota archaeon
CCCTAGAGGTGAATAGATATGGCAAAATGGAGATGTACCGTTTGCGGATATATATATGATGAAGAAAAAGGAGACAAGACTAACGATATTGAACCAGGAACGAAATTTGAGGAGCTGCCAGATGATTGGGTTTGTCCCGTCTGTGGAGCACCAAAAGAAGACTTTGAGAAAATAGAGGATTGAGTGATCAAAATGCCAGAATCACCATCGGAGATAGAAGTCGGAAAAAAGGCTCCTGATTTCACTCTCGAGGATCAGCACGGTGAAAAGTTCACTCTCAGTGATTACAAGGATCGAACTAGAGTTCTGCTCTCATTCCATCCGCTTGCCGGTACCGAGGTCTGTGCTAAACAGATGCAGGCACTAGAGAACAGCAAGAGGAAATTTCAGGAGTACAATGCGGTACCTGTAGGTATAAGTGTAGATCCTGTTCCGAGTAAAAAATTGTGGGCAGAGAAACTAGGATTAGAAGAATTGAGAATACTATCGGATTTTTGGCCGCATGGCGAGGTCTCAAAAAAGTACGGACTTTTCATGGAGGAGAAAGGATTTTCTAAGAGAGCTAACATTTTGATAGATGAAGATCAAAATATCGTATTTTCAAAAGTTTATCCTATAGGAGAAGTACCTGACGTTAGAGAGATAATATCTGAATTGAAGGAAAGGAGGTAAAAAAAATGACGAAAATAAAGGACATGTATAGGACCGACGAATGGAAGACTGAAAAGCACGTACCAGTGATAGATGTAGAGAAGAAGGGAGAAAAAGTCAAAGTGAAAGCGAGTGTAGGAAAAGAAATTAGTCATCCGAACGAAACTAAGCATCACATCCGGTGGATAGAACTGTACTTTAAGCCGGAAGGTGACGAGTATCCCTACCAATTGGGTAAATACGAATTCACTGCCCACGGCGAATCCGCCGAGGGACCGGACACTAGCACGATATATACTGAACCGAAGGTAGTGAGCACTTTTGAAACGGAGAAAAATGGGACGGTAATAGCGAATTCATACTGCAATATCCACGGACTTTGGACTAATGAAAAAAAGCTGTGAACTGATGTTAGATAGTCCTATGATCCAGTCAAATAAAAACCCTTTCTCAAAATATTTATAAAAATATGCTAAAAAAAAGAGGTGTATGAAATGAGCGAAGAAGACGAAATGGGAGATATGACGAAAAAATCCTTGGAGGAAGCTTTCGAAGGCGAATCAATGGCACACATGCGTTATTTACATTTCAGTGATGTCGCTGAAGAAGAGGGGAAAGAGGACATAGCTAGGCTCTTTAGAGCTATAGCTTACGCGGAGCGTGTGCATGCAGGGAATCACTATGAAGAATTGGGCAATATCGGAGATACGGTTGAAAATCTTAAGACTGGTATTGATGGAGAAGACTTCGAAGTCAAGAGTATGTATCCCGCATATCACGCTATAGCTGAACTTGAAGAAGAGTACGGCGCACAGACGTCGATCAACTATGCTTTAGAAGCAGAGAAAATTCATCGAGAGATGTACACCGACGCAAAAGAAGCGGCGAAAAAAGACGAAGATATCGAATTAGACGACGTGTACATCTGCCCGAAATGCGGTTATACCCATGAAGGAAAGCCTCCTGAGAAATGCCCAGTCTGCGGACTAGACAGTAAGAAGTTCAAGGAGTTCTCCGATTAGAGGTGATGATTATGATAGATGATGAAATTGAAGAAGCAATAAATGATCAGATCAATGCTGAACTCTACTCTGCCTACATCTACTTATCGATGGCAGCCGATTTAGGAGAGCGGGGATTGGACGGCTTTGAAACATGGATGCACAGCCAATTTATCGAGGAAACCAACCACGCTATGAGGCTCTACCAGTATTTGGAAAGTCGAGGGGGCAGAGTCAAGCTTGAAGAGATAGAAAAACCAAAGATCGAATGGGATTCACCCCTCGAGATATTCAAGGACGCCTATGAACACGAACAGTATGTAACAGGTAGGATAAACGATCTTGCAGACTTGGCTGAAGAAAAGAATGACAGAGCTACTCTTCAGATGCTCCAGTGGTTCATAGACGAACAGGTGGAGGAAGAAGAATCTGCTGAGGAAATAGTCGATAAACTAGAAATGATAGGTGACGACAGTAGAGGACTGATGATGTTGGACAAAGACCTTGGACAGAGACCCATGGCGAGCGTATTCCCGGTTAAAGCAGAAGAAGGAGAAGAGGAGTAGTTGGTAGAATCTATTCACTAGTAAACGAAAAAACCAAAAACCTTTCTTTTTAAAACCCTTTATTATTACTCAAAGATGGTAGAAATTATGAACGACATATTCACATATATTATAGGCGGTAAGGCGGGAGAAGGTGTTAAAAAAGCTGGTGCGGCAGCTGCGAACCTATTCTCGGAGATGGGCAGGAAAACTTTCAAGATGGACGATTATCAAAGTCTTATAAGAGGAGGACATAACTTTTCCGCAGTGAGTACCTCTACAGATGATGTCTACAGTCATTACATGGAGGCTGATCTGATAGTGAATCTAGATGATAGAAGTTACAACCTGCACAAGGAACATCTGACGGATGATGGTCTGATCATTTACAATTCAGGAGATACAGAAAATGAAGAGGGAATTGGATTACCGATAGATGAGATATCAGAAGATTATTCAAAATCGGATCTTATCAAAGGTGTCGCAGGAATTTCTGTACTTTCCGCGGTAATAGGGCTTGATAAAGATAAACTTGAAAGTTTGATAGAAAAAGAATATTCGAGAGGATTTGAGGAAAACCTCTCTTTCGGTGAAGATATCTATGACTTAGCGAAAGAAAAAATCGATAAGAGAGTTACCCTAGAGAAAGGAGAAGACGATTCTCCGATCTTTAGCGGAAACGAAGCTCTTTCTTTAGGAGCAGCTTCCGCGGGACTAGATATGTACATCGGTTATCCAATGACACCTGCCTCTTCGATACTTCATTTCTTTGCAGCTCATAAAAAAGATCTTCAGATTATGCCGATCCATCCGGAGAACGAGATATCTGTGGCGAACATCGCGGTAGGTGCGACGATGCCGGGCGCGAGAGTAATGGTAGGGAGCAGCGGTGGTGGTCTCGCATTGATGGAAGAGACTATCTCTTTAGCAGGTATGTCGGAATCGCCAGTTCTGTTCGTTCTAGCTTCAAGACCGGGACCCTCGACAGGAGTTCCAACGTACACTGAACAGGGCGACCTTAACTTCGCCTTGAACCAAGGTCACGGGGAATTTCCACTGGTCGTTGCCTCACCCGGAAGTATGGAAGAAGCTTTTTACCTTGCGGGAGAGATGTTAGATATTCTTTGGACCTACCAGACACCCGGTATATTCCTTACGGAAAAACATCTTTCTGAAAGCAGTATGAATATCGACGTAGATCCCTCGAAAGTTGGATGGGCAGAACCAAAAAAATTCGAGGGAGCCGGTGACTACAAAAGATATGAAAAGACCGATGACGGCATTTCCCCACTGAAGTTTCCACCCTCTGAAGACGTGATCAAGTGGAACAGCTACGAGAATGACGAGAAAGGTATAACAACGGAGGAACCAAAGATGGTGGAGGCGATGCACGACAAGAGGCGTGATAAAAATGAAAAATTGATGGTGGATATGAAGGAGAGGGATACCGTTAATCAGTTCGGCGACACTGGGCCCGTAATATTCACATACGGTTCCACCACCATGAGCGTTCGAGAGGCTGTGAAAGCCGGTGATATAGAGGCGCAAATAGTTCAGCCTAAATATCTTAGGCCCTTCCCATTCTGGGAGTTAGAAGATCACATGAATCAGGAGGTGATAGTGGTCGAACAGAGTTCCACTGGCCAGTTCGCTTCGCTACTTAGAGAAAAATGCAACATCGTTCCTAAGACTGTGATCCGAAAGTATGATGGGAGACCTTTCGAACCATTGAAGCTTGCTGAGAAAATAAAGGGGGCGATATGATGACTGAAGATCTTGGAACCTATGCGGAAAACACTTGGTGTCCCGGCTGTGGTAATTTCGGGATACTCAACGCAATGAAGAAAGCTGTCGAAAAACTTGAGGAAAGGGATATTGGTCGTGAAAGGATGCTTATTTCAGCCGGTATAGGCTGTCATGCAAAGATCTACGATTATCTGAATCTGAGCGGACTGTATTCCATACACGGAAGAGAGATCGCTACCATCGAAGGGATGAAATTAGCGAATCCCGAACTGAAAGTGATAGGTTTTGGAGGTGACGGAGATGCTTACGGTGAAGGACTTTCCCACTTGATTTTCGCCGCGAAAAGAAATAACGATATAACGATGATCGTTCACAACAATAGTTCCTACTCTTTAACGACAGGACAGATGTCACCTACAAGCGAGAAAGGTTACAAAGGACCGTCAACTCCTGAAGGGAGTATAGAACAGCCTTTGAATCCACTCATGGTGATGCTCTCATCCGGTGCTAGTTTTGTCAGCAGAGGATACGCTGGAAAAATAGAGCATCTCACCGATCTGATAGTAGAAGCTGTTGAGCATGAGGGGTTTTCTCTCGTGGACGTCTTGCAGCCTTGTGTTGTTTTCCACGACGATCAATACCAAAAATACAACGAGGCTGTGGAGATCTTGGAGGAGTCCGCCGAGAATAGGTATGAGGCGATGAAGCTGACAGAGGAAACTGAGAGACTTCCTATCGGTGTCTTTTATAAAGAAGAACAGCCAGTCTACCACAAAGAGCTTTATCACGATCTGAATGTTGTAGAGGATAAAATGGAACAAAACAAAAGGATAGAAAATGTAAAAAAATTACTCGATAAAAGGAGATGATCTTATGGATGTTAAGATAGCCATACACGAAAGAAGGGCCTACAGAGCTCTCGAGAAAACGGAGATAACTGATGAACTCATAGAAGATCTAGCTAAACATGCACAGCTTTCTCCCTCTTGCTACAACAATCAGCCCTGGAATTTCGTTTTTGTAGATGATAAAGAGATGCTCGAGAAAATGCAGGATGTTATAAGTCCTTACAACGAATGGACAAAAGGAGCTTCTTTGATAATAGCGGTATTCAGCAAAAGCGAAGATGACTGTGAAGTCGATGAGAGATCATATCATCTTTTTGATACAGGGATGGCAGCCGGGTTCCTACAATTGAGAGCTACGGAATTGGGTCTAGTAGCTCATCCGATCGCTGGTTATGATGAAGAGGAAACAAAAGAACTCTTAGATATACCTGAGGAATACAGGTTGATCACATTGATAAACGTCGGTAAACACGCTGATGAGCCGACGGATTATATGACAGAGGATCAGATCGAGACTGAAAAAGAAAGACCTGAAAGGGAAGACCCGGAAGAGTTCGTTTATAGGGACAAGTACGAAAAGTGATCTTTTTCCATTCAGTTTTCTGCGGTCCAACCTAAAAGGATCACGGTTCCCATATAGGTCTACCTAATGGTAATATTTCTTTTCCAGCCATGGTATTCATTAATACTGCCGCTGCGGCATAGAAAGAAAGTGCAGATGTTAAGATTAAAAATATACCGGCAGTCACGCCAAAATATCCCCAAAGGTAGTGAGCTATTAAGATAGGTACCGCTAAGTCTACAACAACC
>JAGXLF010000019.1 GCA_018334835.1 Thermoplasmatota archaeon
GATCGGAATGGCTGACCAAAGTGGTAAACGAGACATCGCACAATCTCGAGTCTAACCAGATGTTCGAGATAGAAGCTACCGTTCATTACCTCGAAGTCAGCGTCCATGACGAGAGGAACGAATCCGTATCGGACGTACATCTTACCTTCATCTATGATGATACCGAAAGGGTGGCGAACGCCGATCTCACCAACGTAAACGGTAATGTGACCATACGCTTACCCGAAACGGACTGTTTCGCCTATGATATCGTGACCAGATGGAGAGGCGTCGACGTCGGAACTACGGAGAGCGAAGAACTCCCCGAAAACAGAACGGTGAATATACAGCTTGAGATCTATTACATAGAGGTTCGAGCGGTAGATTCAACGCAGGACAATGCGGACCTTAACAACGCGAGCTTAAGAGTCTACAACCAGGAGACCGGTGCTCTCGCGAACTCTGCAGTTCTGAACTCGACGGGAAGAGCTGAAGTGAGACTTCCCTCCGGAGAACACTCTTTCCAGGTCTACTGGAAAGGTGTTCAGGTATCAGATGAAAACATAAACGTAGTAGATGACACGGGAGAACAGTTGATCGTCTGTGATGTTTACAACCTGGAAGTCGAAGTGAGAGACGATGTCAACCAACTAGTCGAGAACGCCCGGGTTGAGATAAGGCACGCTGGACGTTTACTCGGAGAACTGCGCACCGCTCAAAATGGGATCACCCCTACAGCGAGATTCCCAGAGGCCCAACTGACCATCAAAGTCAGCTGGAGAGGCGTGCCGGTCAATGAGACGACTTACTATCTGGATCAGAACAGCGTAGATGACAACAGCTATCTGATCAACGCTTCTATCTACCAGGTCCACTTCACTATAGAGGATCATCATGGTGAAGAACTCGGCGACGCGTCGATCTCGCTCTTCAATCAGAGCTCACTTATCGCATCTGGAGGAGCGGACGGAAGCGGCATACTGACCATGAGATTACCTGGAGGTAACCATCTCACAACTATCGAATGGAAGAACGTCATGGTATATGAGGCTGAACAAACCATCGAAGCCTCTACAAGTATGACCATAACGGTGACCGATGTTTACCATGTCGACTTCCGCGGACTAGATTCAGAAGGCGTTGAGGTGGACAGAGCTTCAGTTATCACTATGATAGGCGGCGAACAGGTCGATTCAGGTATGACTGAAGACGGTGTTTTCAACACCCGTGTTCCGACTCCTCAGGGAGAAGCGGGGGATGTCACCGTCAGGGTGATCTGGCGAGATGTAGAGGTTTACAATGACATCGAGACGGTCTCCGGCGACAGGGTCACCGATCCGATCGATCTCGACCTAGCTATCTATTATCTAGATTACGAACTAGTCGATGCTCAAGGAAATGCGGTGGAGAACGCTCGGATATTCGTCAGGCACTCCGAGATATCTGAAGGAAGAAATCTTATCGCGGACAGAATGACAGACGAGAACGGTACGATCCAGTTCCGACTGCCGAGAGGTGAACAGACCTTCACAGCGAGATGGAAAGAAATCACTGTAGCGGAGGAAGAGAACTTTTCATTGAACTCGAACGAGCTATTGAACAAGACCGCCGATATCTATTATCTGGATATGGAAGTCTTTGACGACCGTGGAGAACCGCTTGTCGGTTCTGAAGTAAGGATAACTTATCAGGGCGCGGATAAACTCTATCAGTCGCAGCATACCGACGAGAACGGCAAAGCCATGGCCAGGATTCCCGCAGCAGAGTGGGATGTCGAGGTGAAATGGATAGACACACAGATATACAGCGATTCCTTCACAGTCAGCGAGGACCAGACCGAGTTAGAGATGCAGACGCGCGTACACTACCTCACCATAGAGACAACGAACAAATCTGGAGAAAAACTCTCGGACGTACATGTAAAAGTTATTTCGGAAGACCGTGTGTGGAGCGGTTATACAGAGAACGGCTCTATAACCTTCAGACTTCCTGAACTGCCCGAGGGTGAGAACTATACTATCGAGGGGAACTTCAAGACAACTTATCTACTCACTGACGTGAACGTCAATGAGACGGACACGATCGAACTCGGAAGTACGGAAGAACCTGAAAAGACGATGAGCTTTGATGACTATCCGATACCGTTATACCGGACCAATCTGTTCATCTTCATAGGGATATTGATAGTGATCCTTGCGGCGATAGCCTACGCTTACAGAAAGGAATCTGGAACAGAGATAGAAGAAGAGGAGCCAGAAACCGAAGAGGAAGAGATGTTCGGTAAAGAAGAGAGTGAAGAGGAAAGCTTTGAGGAAGAAGAAAAAGAAACACAGGATAAATCGGAAGCTATAGATGAATTTGTAAAAGTGAAAGGTATAGGTCCTACTAATGCTAAAAGACTCTACGAAGGTGGCTTCGAGAGCATAGAGCAGTTAAAAGACGCTTCAATAGAAGATATCACTGATGTAAAAGGCATCGGTAAGTCCACTGCAGAGATGATCTTCGAGGATTTGGATGAAGAAAACCAATAACCCTCTTAAAAACACTTCTCTTTACTTTTTTAAGTCATTTCCTAACTTCCTGTGAACGAACCAAGCCCTTTCTCTATGAATCTCTTCTATTTTCCTCCACCGGTCTTCACATTCACGGAAAAAGGAAGTTAGTTTTATACTGGTTTCGTGATCATCTTAGAGGTAGCGCTGCTCTGCCATATCGAATCTATCGCTTGAATCCTCTTTCACCATGGTCTGGTCTTTCTAGACTTCTTTCATCAAAAAATTCTCTAACTGAGTTCTTTGAGCCCCTATTTTTTCCACACGCCCTTCTCCCCATTCTGACTGCTCTCCCTTCATCCTTCAAACCGAGATTATATTTATCACTTCATCTTACATTCCATTCGTCAAAATGACCTCAGAAAAGTACCCGTTCACAACCTCCACCAACCGAATATCGTAATCCAACTGACGGTTGGTAATCACCCTATCCAGAAAACTAAAATCCTCTCATACTTACACCAAAAATCTCTATGATATTCGGTTGTTACCCCACCCTTCATTACGAGTGACGTGTGGGATTACATCCCTCCGTCCTCGGACGTAATCCTGCGGACGGTTGATAGTTCGTACACGATTGACGATTGACGCTCACCGTAACTAATAACAAAATTACCTTCCACCCTCCCAAAAACCGAGATTATATTTACATCCTTTATTTTCCTTCTACACTCAGAGTCGTGAAAATCATGAAATGTCCTACCTGCGATACCGATGAAAACGTGATAAAAAATGGGTTACGGGAAACAAAGAAAGGTACGATCCAACGCTACTACTGCAAATCATGTGGTAACTCATTCAGCGATTCAAAGTCACCACGAACCGAATATCCCGAAAATGTGATCCTGTACACGCTAGAGCAGTACAATCGAGGTTATCCAGCCAAAGTTGCAAAGAAACGTACCGGAAAAAATACCAGTACTCGCCTCCACAAAGCACAATATACACATGGATAGATCGCTATCGAGACATCCTAACCTTCCTAAAACTAAGAAAGAAATATGAGGTACATCCAGACAACCTAACTACCACCCACAATTTCCAGCACAAACAGGTCTATCCATTCACTTACCACCATCTGAAACTAAACATCCACTCTAAAAACCGCTCGGAACTCAGAAGATACATCAACTGGATCCGCAGGGCTTTGCCCGAGGATCAAGCGGAGCGAGCGTCAGCGAGTTCCGCAGGATTGAACGATCCCTGGACAGAGACATGTTTCTCAGTGGACCCCGCTGCTATTCGACCGAGATAGATCAAGATCCAAACACTGAAGAAAAAGACAACTTGACCACAGAGCTTATCCAATTAGCGTTCAACTCTCAACCTAAGAACTCCAACAAATCACCGCACGAAACTGTAGAGGAATTTTTCTTGATCAACGATTCTACTACTGTAACGACAGAACTCCCTGTCTTCATAAACCCTTCAGAAACTGCTTTAAATGTAGACGAACCAATCACCGGACACATAGACCTCATACAGATTAGATACGACGACATCTACATCTTGGACTACAAACCCAATCTTAACTACCCAGAGAAACACGCCTCCCAACTCCAATTGTACCAAAAAGCCATCCAAGAACGGACTTCAACACCTGAAGACAAGATCCACACTGCAGTATTCAACAAACACAGCTACTACTAATTCGACTAGATTTCAATCACCTTTCCCTTGAACTTATATATCTGAAAGTAGGTGTTATGATCATGAGTAGGAGTATCGAAAAAAAGATCGACCTCTTGGTGGAAGAAGGTTACTTCTCTGAAGAGGGAATAAAGAAGGAGGCCTTCAAAACTTTACTTCGGGAAAGATCAGATTTGAGGATAGCCCTAGCTGTAGAAGAGTACAAAAGGGGAGAAATCACCTTGAACAGGGCTTCAGAAATAGCAGGTATTACCACAGAAGAGATGAAAAAAAAGTTGGTTGACAGAGGAATTTCTATAAAAAGGGGTATTCTTTCAGAGGAAGAAAGAGAGGAAAAAATTGAGGATTTGATGGAGAGCAAATAGATGGTGATAGTCGATAACAACATCTTGAGTTCTTTAGCAAAGGCTGAAGCTCTAGAACTATTGGAAAAATGTTTTGAGAAAGTTCAAACCACTCCTGAGGTAATCCATGAGTTCAGAGACGAAAGTATAATCGGTTTCAATTTCGTTCAAAGGATCGAAGATGTAAAGACTTATTCAAAAACCACCAATAGGTGGTTAGTAATAATCTCCCTAAATAGAGAAGAAAACAAATTAAAAGACAAGTTGGCAGAGGAAGAAACCGGTATTTCCCATACTGATGCTGAATGTTTGAGCGTGGCCTTGGAACGAGATGAAATCCTTCTTACTGATGATTCGAAAATGGGAGAGATTGCCATTGATAAAGGGATCGATGTCTATGATCTAGAAACCATCCTTTTGATGAGTGCAAAAAAGAGAATAGTCTCTGACAAGGAAGAAGGAAAGAAAGTCATCGAAAAGATAGAAAAAAAGGATTATTACATTTTTTCAGGGTCTTTTTTAGACAACTTTCTTTCGGAATTAGAAGACTCTTAATCAGATCAGATACGACAACCTCTAAATACTTGACTACAAACCTAATCTTAATAACCCAGAAAAACACGCATCTCATCCGCAAGAAATCTAGAGGTTTCTGAAGGAAAAAAGGAATTTATTCCTTTACAACTCCAATTGTACAAAAAAGCGATACAAGAACGGACTTCCATACCTCAAGACAAGATCCACGCAGCAGTTTTTAACAAACATTCTTACTCCAAATTTCAATAATACAGAAAATTAGGAAAACAAAATAGATTCAATATTTCGCAAGCTCTTTCATCAGTTCTTTATTCTTCTCTAAACTCTTTTTGATGAGCTTTTTGGTTTCAGGATCGATACCTTCTTTTTCCTTGTCTGTTTTCCCCATGTATTAACCTATATTAAATAACCTACATACTCATTTATTAATCTTTTTCAGACAGACTCCCTAACACTTTTCTTTAACCCTCTTTGCCTGTCTAATCTAACTTTTCTACCTTTACGTGTACGCCTTTGATTTCTTTTATTCTGACCTTTTTTCCTTCCTCTATTTTCTCCTCTGCGGTAGCGCTCCATATCGTATTTCTGTCCATTACTTTTACTTTCCCTGATATATCCTCTGGTTTGATTTTTTTTACTACAAAGCCTTCTCGACCTTTCAAAGTCGTAGTAGTTGTCGTCGGTGAAAGAGGCGAGGAGATGTACAAATAGATGAGATATGATATCGGGAATAACACTATGATGCCTATTACTATTAACACATAGTACGCCATAAATAGAGTAGTATTCTCCGGATATATCAACATTGCCTTTTTATTGCTCAAAACTCAATCAGAACTCACAGTGCCTTCATATCAATCATTTTTATTCAGCTCAGATCGTATTTTTCCACCATCTGAAGGAGATCGTTAGCAAGTCTAGACAATTCCTGCGCCGATGCCGAGAGTTCTTCCACTGACGCGTTCTGCTCTTCGGCTGAAGCAGCTACGGATTCGGCTTGATTAGAATTCTTATCCGCTATTTCAGCCACGGTATTGACTTTAGTGGAGGATTCCTGCAGATGCTCCGTCACTTCGTCTACAGCTCTAGATATCTCTTTTATCGAGTGGGATACAGATTCGACTGATTGTTCGATCTGTTCAAGAGAGTCGAAATTTTTATGGGTCACTTCATCAACATCTTCCGCCTTTTCCGTTAAATCCATCACGCTTTCAACGACCTTTGAGGTGTTGTCCTGTGTTTCTTCTATGATCTCTTTTATGTAATTAGTTTCTTCCTGAGTTTCTTCAGCCAGCTCTCTCACAGAATCAGCAACTACGGCGAAACCTTTACCCTGTTCTCCAGCCCGAGCGGCTTCTATAGCTGCGTTAAGAGCCAAAAGATTAGTTTGATCCGCTATATCAGAGATGGTCTCTATCACATTTCCGATCTCCTCGGATTTCTCTTCCAGACTTTCGACGTTCTTTTTTGTAGATGTCAATATTTCCTGGAGTTCATCGACGGTTTTGTCAGCTTCTTCAGCATACTTTCTTCCCTCCTCCGTTTGGGCTGCAGCTTTATCTGCTGAGTTAGTGATACTCTCGGCTGAAGCCGAGGTCTCTTCCATACTCGCAGCGCTGTTTTCTATCATCTCACTCAATTTCTCCAATTTCTCAGCTTGTACATTTGTATCGCCTGAGATGCCTTCTATCGATCCCGAGATTTTTTCCGACACAGCGTTCATCTCTTCTGAAGATGCAGCGATGGTCTCTGAAGCCTCATTAAGGTCCACAGAGGCCTCTTTAATCCTCTGCAGGTTCCTTCTAAACCGATCAATCATGCCGTTTATACCATCGATCAACTTCCCGATATCGTCGTCCCTCTCCTTTTCTATTTTGGCTGTCATATCGCCATTCTCAAATCTTCTGACCGAATCTAAGATCTTAGATACCTGATTTTCTAGGTACTTTTTAGCTTCTTTTTGCTCTCTCTGAAGTTCCTTCATCTCGGTTATGTCTTGGATATAACCGATGGTCTTAACGACTTCCCCCTCAACATTCTCAAAGGGTGTACCGCTCACAAGGCCTTCTATCGGAGTTCCATCCTTTTTTTGGAACGTTAATTCATAAGTCTCTGACCTACCTTCCTTTCTATTTTCAGTTTTCTGTCTGAGTTTTTGGAATTCATCTTCACTCATCAAGGCCGAAAAGTTCTTTCCCTCTAATTCTTCTTTAGAATACCCAAACTTGTCAGCCATATATTCATTGACGAAAAGTATGTTATCCTCCAGATCAGTAATGGATATGGAGAGGGGTGCCTTTTCAATTAGAGTCTCGGTCCTGTTTTTGCTCTTCTTCAGTTCTTCTTCTATCCTCTTTTTATCCGTGATATCTTTTAGAACAACAAGTGCTCTAGAAGAACTGTTTTTCTCTAGCCGAAGTGTTGAAGTCAGAAAGTATTTTTTATGGTCTTCATTTATTTTGAAACACTCTTCTCTCTCATGGACTTCTTTTCCTTCTGTTAAAGTTTGGTCTACCAAGTCAGCGATGTCCTCAAAAACATCTTTAATATCATTATCAACAAGGGCTCTTCTGTCTGTTTCTAGACTTTCCATTAAAGCAGTGTTCACTCTTTGTATGATTCCCTTTTCATCGACGGTCATCATCGGTAAAATACCGCTTCCCAAGAAGGACTCTAAATTCTCTTTATAAGCTTGTTTTTTTTCGATACATTTATCTAGTTCCTCTTTTTTCTCTCTGAGCTCTTTCTCTGTCTCTTGGAGTTTTTTCCTAAGATCTTTCTCTTTCTTGTCAAATAGGCCCATGGTAAGTCCTATCCGAAGAATAAAGCGCTGATTTAAAACCTTTTTCTTTATTTACCTAGAATTTAAGATTATTTCTCTGAAAAACTTTATTCGCAATCACCATAGCAATCACCATAAGTTAAAATAATAGGGAACAACGCTTTCTAAGCCGTGTTTAAAAAGATAATACGATTACCATACAGCTACGGCGCGATGGCTTTCCTCGCTATCTTCCTGGGCCTTTTCATCGACGGTTATCCTAGATACTCTGATGAGATCACGATGATCTCTTTGCTGATTATCATGTCACTCTCTATCAGGGAGGTGAAGTTCAAGAAACTGAGGAGTTTGAGGAGACACATGGGAAATTTCTTGATCGCTTTTCTCCTCAACTATGGTCTTTTGAGTATCACTTTGATCTCCTTATCTTACCTTCTTTTCGAAGACATACAGATGATACAAGGGATGGTTGTCTTCGCTGTTGTACCCTCCGCTATAGCGGTTATTCCTTTTACTAGCATGCTCGAAGGTGATACGGAACTCTCACTGATCTCAAGCGCTCTACTCTACCTTTCCTCCTTGGTCATAGCTCCTGCTGTCCTTCTATTGCTGTTCGGTAGAGAGATCGGGATATGGCCTATCCTTAGAAATCTAATAATACTGATCGTCGTTCCCACGCTTATATCGAGATTTCTGCTCAAGATAGATTACAGAGATAGAGATCACGACCAGGTGATAGTCAACAGCGGATTCTTCCTGATAATCTTTGGAGCGGTGGGAGCGAATCGACATCTTTTCTTCAATCAGACCAACCTACTACTACCTATATTGTTCATCGCCGCAGTAAGAAGCATCGGGTTGGCTTCTTTGGTCCACTTCGGAGGTAAACAGCTGAAGACCTCATCGAAAAAATTGAAGAGCTATACTTTATTCACATCTCTCAAAAATGGCGGTCTATCGATAATCCTTGCTATCTCGCTCTTTGGATCGAAAGCAAGCTTCCCGATCGTACTCGGTTTCGTATTCGATCCCATCCTACTCGTATATCTGAAGAGGATCATCTACAGAAACTCTACATGAAAAGGAAAAAGAAAAAGGTTTTTATTTCACTCGGTCTCCTCTATGACGGCTCCAGCAAGCTTTGAGTGTGGTATATGGACCTTTTTACCGGTTCTCGTTTCAAGTTCTACAGAATAACGTCCAACTTCTTTGATGACTCCTTCATATTCATCCACTTTTACTCTAGTTCCTTCCTCAAGCGTCTGATCGGACTGTATCGAACCCACGAGGTTGAGGAAGACATCTTTGGAACCATAAGCGAAACCCACACCTAGCCCCAGGAACACTGCACCGACCGCTATTCCGAAGACCAGATACAATATCGGCACCTCGATACCGATCTGGGCAAGCGCCATCACTATAGCTATGTAGATTACCAGTATCTGCACGCCTTTAGCCATGAAGGTGACGAACGGGAGTTCCAATTCCTTGCCATGTTCGATGACCTTTTCATGCAGCCAGGTCGCTATCCAAAAGCCGATCAGACCTATGAACAGAGCGACAAGCAGGTTTGGTATCCATAATATGACAGTGTTGACAAGCTCCGCGAGCTGATTGAACATGCCTTGCCTGTTCAGTATACCGACAGCGATCTGAACGAATATGAGCATCACGAACAACTTCAATACGTAGGATATCACTTTCAAAGTGATGCCTTCCCGGTCTATCATCGATTCGATCGGTTCGATCAGTTTTTCGACTTCAAATTCCTTCAACATCTTTATTATGAAGTCGACCACGTAGTTTGTGACGACCAGTCCTATCACTATCACCGCTAGTGCTGCTATCAACAGCGGTATCACGAGCAGTACCGGATTGATGAAATCTGAAAGTATCGGTATCGCTATGATCTCCAAAGCTATGTTCAAGAAGAACAGCAGGATGAACACTTTAACGAAGACATATATTATGTCCATCAATGAATAACCGGTCTTTTCAGTCATCTTGTCGACTCTCATAAGTTCTTTCGACATCGGAGATTTCTCTATGAAATTCTTGAGGAATTTCACCGCCATCTCAGCCACATATAGGCCGATGACTATCACTATCACCGCTACTATCAATCGCGGTATGAATAGCACAATCGGCGTCAGAACAGCAGTCAATGTCTGTATCCCGGCGTAATCTAAGGCTATCTGCAGGAATATCACGAAGATGAACCAGAAGAACAGTATACCTATCAGTCCAGAGACCGAATCCATACCGATCTTCTTTACTTGTTTGCTGACTCCCACCTTACGCATCGCTTTTTCTACACCGATCTTTTTCATAACTTTAGAGATAATCCCACCAGCTAGCTTTGCGACTAGATATCCGACAAGTACGACTATTATGAAGAATACCAGCCCTGGGATGAAGTTCAAAAAGTTTTCCCAGATATCCATGAATACATCCTTTAGTGTTTCTATCACAAGTGGACTCTTTGCGCTCTCGGTAGAGAAAAGTTCCGCTCCACTAGCACTCGCCTCTATCGCTAAAACATTACTCAAGCCCATAGCCATTACCATCAGTAGGACTAGACTATAGATTGCAATCTTGGCCTTGTTTGGCATTTATATTCACCTAAAAAAGTATAACTAAGCAATAATATATAAATTTTTCCAAAGATTCTCCACAAAGACCATCTATCTTACTATGACCCCTTTAATCGATTATTTTTATATAAGAGTACTGAGTTAGATTCATCAAAGTTTTGTGTAGTTGATATAAATGGTAATTATACCAGGAGATGTATTTATATGTTAGAAGGTAAAAAGTTCCCAAAGGTAAAAGGTAGATCACTTTCAGGAAAAGAGGTCATAATACCAAAAGATGTAGAGGGAGAAGTCGTACTGGTGGGAGTAGCTTTCAAGAGAGATGCCCAGGAGATGCTGGATTCCTGGACCCATTACTTCGATATCCTCTGTGAAGGAAAAAAAGATATCTACGAACTTCCGGTGATAGAGGGGTCCCTTTGGAAAATATTTTCTAGTTTCATAGATAAAGGTATGAAATCCGGTATCCCAGAAGAGAGACATGATAAGGTCGTGACCCATTACGGGGATGCCTCCGATGTAAAGGAGAAACTCGAAATCGAAGATGAAACTCTAGGTTATGTATTTCTGCTGGATGAAAACGGTCGCATACTGTTCAAAGGTGAAGGTTACGCCGATAAGGAAGGAAAAGAAGAGCTTCTAGAACATATCAAAGTAGTTTGTACTCCAGAGGATCTAAACCAGTAAATTTACTAATCGCTCCTTTGAGAAGTTTTGGTTTTTTCAGTCCTTAATCCGGGGATCACACTTTTCCCGGTCTTCGATGATTACAGGAAATGTGGTTCTATGTTGAAGGCTGAAATGTCATTGTATACATCATGAATGCGGTTAGAAGTTAGTAGTCATTCACTATCGAAAATATTTTTTATCAATTATCACCATATATCTAGTAAATCATGGCAAATGAAAACTTTGCTGAAATCAAGATCGGAACCTGCGGTTATGGGTATTACGATCCAGGGGAGGACTGGGAAGAAAGATACAAGAGCAAACTCCAGGCTTATACTGATTCATTTCAAACCGTGGAGATAAACAAAACTTTTTACCAATTGCCTATGAAAAAAACAGCCGAGAAATGGAGAAACAATGCGTTTGAAGATTTTGAGTTCAATCTCAAAGCATGGCAGGCTCTCACTCATCCTACGTCGAGCCCTACCTGGCGCAACAAAAAAGATAAACTATCGGAATCACAGAAAGAGAGCTTCGGTTATCTCCGGCCCAATAAAGAAGTGGTCAAAGCTTGGGAGGATACGAAAGAGATAGCAAAAGCCTTAGATGGAGAGATCGTAGTTATCCAAACTCCTGGCAGTTTTGACTGCTGCAGCAAAAACGAAGAGAACATGAGAAAGCTCTTCGATAAGATAGAAAGAGAGGGTTTAAACATAGCTTGGGAACCTAGGGGCGATTGGAAAGAGAATCCTGAGAGAGTAAGAGAGATATGCAGAGATCTCGATCTTATCCATATCGTTGACCTTATGAGGAAAGAACCGCTATCCGATCATAAAATAGCTTACACTCGACTCCACGGATTGAATCCCGACAGATACGACTACAATTATGACTATTCTGACGAGGAGTTGAAAACTCTTGCTGAAAAGCTGGAGGAACTTGCGGTAGAACACAGCAGGGTTTACTGTATGTTCAATAACTACCAGATGTTCGAAAATACGGCCAAACTCAAAGAAATACTTTCAAGTTGAGTATATAGCACGATAGACATCATGGTTTTTTCAACATTTAGGCAACTATGAAACCTCACAAGTTTAATATATCCTTTTTAGCATAACAAAACGGTCGACAATTTGCAGCGTCTCATAGAGATGATAATACCCGCTGAAAGGTGGAAAAAAGCCTGTGAACTGCTGGAAGAAGATGAAAAGGTCTTCGAATTCTGGTACGAAGAGATCGCGGAAGAAAAGATCGTTATCAAGATTTTGGTGGATGCTGAGAAAAGTCAAACGGTGATAGACAAGTTGAAAGATAACTTTAGCCATTATGATACTTTCAGGCTTCTTCTGTTCCGCGTAGAGGCTTCTCTTCCTGTTGAGGAGGAGGAAACTGAAGGTGAAGAAAAAAAGAAGGGTGAAAAAGAGGAGGGAAAAGAGACTAGAGGGGTGAGTAGAGAAGAAGTCTATACTGAGGTAAAGGAGATGAGTCAGCTGAGTAGAGTCTATGTTCTACTTACCGCTCTCGCTGCAGTAGTGGCTTCTATAGGCATCCTCAATAATGATGTAGCTGTGATAGTCGGTGCTATGGTCATAGCTCCGATGTTGGGACCGAACGTCGGTCTATCTCTAGCAACTACTCTCGCAGACTCGAAATTGGCAAAGCGGGCAGCTAAGACTGCCATGGTTGAGATAACTCTTTCTTTTTTGATAGCTGTGTTGCTGGGAATTTTATTGAACGTAGACCCTTCGATTCGAGCAATAAACCTAAGAGCCGAGGTGGGACTTCTACACGTTGTTTTAGCCTTAGCTGCTGGGAGTGCTGGGACTCTAGCGTATACGAGGGGGCTTTCGTCTGCAGTGATAGGTGTTATGGTCTCGTTAGCTTTGGTGCCCGCGATAGCGACTTCTGGGCTGCTCATGGGCTCTGCGTATTTCACGAAAGGGTTTCAGGCGTTGATACTTTTCTTCATAAATCTTATTTGTATCAACCTCTCCGGAGTTCTGACATTCATAGCTCAAGGATTCGAACCTAATTCTTGGTGGGAGGCCGATAAGGCTAGAAGATTGAGCAGACAGGCGCTTATAGTCTGGCTCAGCCTCCTTGGGATTTTGATAGCAGGCATAATCTACACTCAGTACTTCTGAAAATAACCAAAAGAAATAAATCCAAAAGATGAATCTTAGAGGCGAGTCTGATGAAAGGAAAAAACGATTATTACCAGATGTCTGTCCAAGAAACTTTGGACGACTTGGACACTACTACAGAGGGACTTTCTAGAGATAAAGCTGAAGACAGACTTGATAAGTATGGAAAGAATGAACTCACCGGAAAGGTCCAAACTCCAAAACTTTTGCTCTTTCTATCTCAATTCAAAGAACTGCTCGTTGTCGTATTGATCGTGGCGGGTATAGTATCACTTTTTCTAGGTATTTCTCAGAATGATCCAGGCAGCTTGAAAAGCGCTGCTGCGATGTTCATAATAGTCGTGATCAACGCCGTTATAGGGTTCATCCAGAAGTACAAGGCTGAACAGATAATACAGAAGTTGAAATCATTGATCAAATCGCCTGCTCAGGTCAAACAAGATGGTAAGTGGAAAGAGATAGACCAGGAAGAATTGGTACCTGGAGATATAATCAAAGTTGAGGAAGGGGACAAAATCCCCGCGGATATCAGAATTATCAAATCTTTCAATCTCAAAACTAACGATTTCTCGCTGACTGGAGAGTCGATGCCCCAGGAGAAACACAGCAATGCTATCAAAGAAGAAGTGACCCTTGCGGATAGAGACAACATGGCCTATGTGGGAACAACAGTGGCGACAGGCAATGGAACTGGTGTTGTTATCGCTACAGGCATGGAAACTGAGATGGGGAAGATCGCGGATATGACCGAAGAGACCAGTGAACTCAAATCTCCTCTTCAAAAAGAACTCAATCTTCTCGCGAAACATCTTACATCCATTGTAGTAGTAATAAGCGTAGCGCTTTTTGGAGTTGCTATGTGGCAGGACCTTGGGTTGACGACCAGCCTCTTGTATGCAGTGGGTATTGCAGTTTCAGCGGTGCCGCAGGCCCTTCCAGCTCAGGTGACCGTTGCCTTATCCACAGGAAGTAATCGCTTGGCGAACAAAAATGCTGTCGTAAAAAACCTTTCTTCCGTAGAAACTTTGGGCTCTACCACCGTTATCTGTACCGACAAGACAGGAACTTTGACAAAAAACGAGATGACTGTTAAAAATATCTGGTTCGACGGAGAAGAGTACAGCCTTACAGGTTTGGGTTATAAGCCTGAGGGCACAATCGAAGATGAAGATGGAAACGAACTTTCTCAGGAAGAGATAAGCAAACTAGAGATTCTCATGGATGCTGCTACGATGTCTTCCTCTGCAGAGATACACGAACCAGATGATCAACATGATAGTTGGTATGCTGTAGGCGATCCAACGGAAGCGGCCCTAGTTACGATGTCGACGAAGTTGGGAACTCGACATGAGAGAGAGGATGAAGAGAATCCAGAAGTGGTCGAATTCCCCTTCGACTCAGAAAGAAAAAGGATGAGCTCCGTTAGGGATATAGGAGAATCCTATGAAGACGAGAAAGTGAAGGAAGCATTCGAAGGCGATACGGAAGGGATGAGAGTTCTAGCTATGAAAGGTGCAACGGACAGCATACTGTCGATAAGTAAATATATTTACAGTGACGGAGAAGTCAGAGATATAACTGAAGAAGATAAAAAGAAGATAAGAGAACTAAATGAAAAATATTCTAAAAAAGCTATGAGAGTTCTAGCCATGGCGTACAGGCCTTTGGAGAAAAAAGGTGAAGATTATATAGAAGAAGAAGTGGAAAAGGACGTCATATTTTTAGGATTGGCCGCTATGATCGATCCTCCAAAAGAAGGGGTGGAGGAAGCTATAGAGAGCTGCCATGATGCTCATATCCGTACCTATATAATGACTGGAGATCATGCTATAACAGCAAGAGCTGTGGGAGAGGAGATAGGTCTTTTTGAAGAGAACGAAGAACCATTGGTGGTGACCGGGAAAGAGATGAAAGATATTGGGGATGAAGAGCTTAAAGAGATGATGGAAGATAAGAGCTCGATGATCTTCTCAAGAGTCGATCCAGAAGATAAACTCAGGATAGTCAAATTGCTCGAGGATGAAGATGAGATCGTAGCGGTAACTGGAGACGGTGTGAACGACGCACCGGCATTGAAAAGAGCTCACATTGGGGTCGCTATGGGTCAGAAAGGTACTGATGTAGCGAAAGAGGCCTCTGAATTGGTTCTATTAGACGATAGTTTTCCAACTTTGGTCCATGCGGTCCGAGAAGGCAGGACGATCTACAACAATTTGAAGAAGACAGTACTAGCTTCGATGACCACCAACGGGGCTGAACTTACCACAGTTCTCGCGGGTCTAGCAGCTATAGGATTGTTAGGATGGAGCGAATGGGCAATACCTATCTTGGTTATCCAGATCTTAGCTATAGATCTTTTGGCCGAAATAATGCCGCTCACATTTCTCGCTTACGATCCTCCTTCTGAAGAGATGATGACCTCGCCCCCAAGGAGCCGGGAGGAACATATACTGAATTTACCGCGATCAGTAGAAGTGATATTTCTGGGATTGTTGATAGGATCGTTAGCTGCAGGTAATTTCTGGTTATATTTCTACAGACAAGGGTTATCTCTAACCGGCTCGAAACTACCAGAATACGCTGCAGCAACTACCATCAGTTATCTCACTCTAGCTTACTGCCAATTCGCGAACATAATGTCGAGAAGATACGAGTATGACTCGATATTCAGTAAGAATTTCTTTTCCAACAAGATCATAGTTTACTCGATAATAGCATCAATAGGTCTTGTATTTCTGGGAGTCTACGGCCCTTACATCAGTAACTTCCTTGCATTTGCGAGTATAGGTC
Source organism: Thermoplasmatota archaeon (assembly GCA_018334835.1). Classification (GTDB taxonomy): domain Archaea; phylum Thermoplasmatota; class Thermoplasmata; order Halarchaeoplasmatales; family Halarchaeoplasmataceae; genus Natronoplasma. The sequence continues at coordinate 16,042 of JAGXLF010000019.1, forward strand.
TGATGGAATGGCTGCAGGTCTTAGGAGCGATGGCGATATTCCTCGGAGTCTTCGAGATTATCAAACTGATAAAAAGGTTGAAAAGATAGAGATCCCTCTCAAATCACCTAAAAATCGGACTAAATAGAATTTTACTCTGGTCCGAAGAACGCTATCATCATTTACGTATTCAAATCAAAGTAGATCTAATATCGATCAAAGACCTTCCTAGGATTTGCCTCCCATCCGATCGAGCAAGATCACGACAACTATCAAGCAAGCGATGGCGATAGACATCCAAAGACCTAGCTCATTCAAATTCCCAAGTTCTCCTGTTTTAAAGGCAAACAATGTAGAAGAAGAGAGTGCTGCAGTATATACCATTAGGTTGACATTCCAAACGATTGAAAGCACATGTCCCCAAGGATTCCGGTCCCAGATCCAAAAAGCGCTCGCAAAACCTAAAGGAATTATAAATAGAAGATTGACCGTAGACACCATCTTCGTCATATCAGGCGTACCGAGGACTATTCCAGGTAATGCTCCAGTGAAAAAGAATTCGAGATATATCCATGAGCTGAAAACTAATAAGACTATCACCACTCCAGCGATAAAGACACCCATCCATTTTATAGGGAGGTTGTGTCGAAGGAGTCTACTGACCTTTTTCTCATCGATTGACTTGAAGGATAACATCAATCCCAAGGCAGACAAAATGACGATCCCTACGTAGAAAGGGAATAGATAGTTAAAAGCAGCTCCAAAAAGATAAAAAGTATAATTACAGAGTGTGAAGTACAACATACCCATCCACAGCAGCTTTGCCCGCTCGGAACCACGCCATGAAAATATCATAGATCCTGCTAGAAGAGGAACAGCTATGAAGAGTGAGATCAGAGCATTTCCGAGCCATCCCTCTTGGATCACTTCAATGTCTTGATAGATATTCTCGATAACCAATCCGCCAGCCGATACCAAAATCATCAAGACCAAGACTATTATCGAGACAATAAAGCCCGATCTAGGTCTTGAACTAAAAATAGAACCATTTTCTTCATCTATCTCAGTATTTTTTCCCTCTAGAGACCATTCATCCATCAATTCCATCTCCCGATTTTTTATCTATCCATCCTCCGAAATTTAGGAAAGTTGAGGATGGTATCCATATTTATAATTGAGAAAAGGTATATAAAAATTCCGTTCAATATCGATCATTTCTAGCTAAAGAGTACCCAATCCGCTAGGATATCGAGTGAGAATTAATAACTAAGAAAGTTATAAAAAAGCTAACCGAGAAGGTTTTTAGAACTGTTTTTGCTGGATGCCTTATACATTCCTCAACCTTTGTCTTCTAGAACCACATTCAGATGATCTATATATATCGTCCAATCCAGCCAACACCTTGAATTCACCTAACATCATCTGAGGAATCACTTAGGATCCAGCCAGTAAGGCTTATACCCTATCTCATTTCTTCAGGGTTATCTCCATCGAGGAAACGTTAGTCGTTCCGCCTTCGTCATTTTCTATTTCTTCCGTGTCGGTAATTATATCGGTTATATCTGCTTCTTCTATGAATCTATGTCTGGTGATCTCTGCCACGTCTACGGCTTTACTTATCGCTCTTCCTCTTGCCTTTATGACAACTTCGTCGCTTCCGCTGTTGAACTGCGTCATCACAGCTTGTACGTAGTTCATCGTTTCCTTACTACCGACAAATATGGTATTCTCATCATCCATGTTTATCGCCTCTTTTTGCTTATTTCTATGTTGCACCGATTTTATATGAAAGGTCATATTAACTATTTTGGTTTCAATTTAGCTAAAAAATCTATTTTTTTTAAAAGAGACTTCCGTAGAGAGAGCCGAGATATAAGACTAAAGCAGCAGTTACGGTTATCAGGACGTTATCATCTATCGGTCCGAATTCATACCTTTCCATGAAGGTGGCAACAAAGGCTGCTATCAGACCCCAAAAAGCCAGACCTTCAAAACCGGCAAAGAAATACCCGATGGGAATACAAACAGCTAACATGAAGACATTACCAATAGGATGTTTCGTCCTTCTTTTGAATATCATGTTTCTACTGATCCCAGTTACTCCATCCCCAAAAGCCATCATCGCTGGAGGGATGATAGCGATCCAAGGACTACCTAAAAGGTACCATAAGAGAAAGATTATCAAGCCCCACATAAAGCAGAACTTGACATCGTTCATATTCTTCTCGGTCTGAACCCAGTACAAAATTTTACCTTTATGATAAGGCAGATATGTGAAAAGGGACAAAAACGTCCCGATAACTAGGGGATAAAAAGGAGAATCAAAAACAAAAGGCACGAACAAAGTTGAGACGCCCCCTCCAAAAATATGTACTATCTTTCTGTCATAATAGATGGCTACATTCTTTTTCACTCCCTTTTTTATCAGGTAATTGTACAAACGCTTGGTCGAGAAAGTCACTATGATCGAATAGCTCACGAGTAAGACGAGCCAGAGCGTTTGGATGAAGAACACATTAAAATCCATAATATGTTCCTTATTTTCTAGTCAGTATTTATCTTTTTTCAGATTTTTACTTTATCATGCTGATTTCAGATCTCTTCCCCTCTGAATTTATCGAGTTCCTGCATCGCTTCGTAAGTTCTGATAAGGTCAGATCTTGTCAATATTCCTTTTAACTCTCCATCGGATATCACCGGAAACCGACCTACATCGTTCTTTACCATAGCGTTCCAAACCTTGCTGACATCATCTTCCGGTTCAAAGCAGATAAGGTCTCTTTCCATTATCTCAGATACTTTAACGACCTCCATGTCTTTATCATCTAACCTCTTGATATCTTCGAGGGTCACTATTCCAAGAACTCTTCCATTTTTAACCACTGGAAATCCGTGATGATGAGTTTTCAAAAATCTGTTGAGAACCACTGATGCTCTCTCGTCTGGACTGAGTGTTTTCACTCTCCTGGTCATGATGTCTTCCACCTTTACCTTTTCGAGAGTCTCTCTCATCATAACACTTTGAGATTCTTGACTGGCTCCTATGTAAACGAAAAAGGCTATGAGGAGCAGGAATATATTGTAGAAGAGACCGATTATTGCAAAAAGTACAGCTACAACCTTTCCTATATCGGCGGCTCGCTTAGTCGCTTTAGCGTAAGATACCTTTTTCGCAAAAACTGCTCTTAAGATCCTACCGCCATCCATCGGGAAGGCAGGAATCATATTGAATCCAAAAAGAAACACGTTAATGAAGCCTAGATAAGCGAAGAAAAATATCAATACTGGGGCACTCACAAAGACCCCGATAGCGTAGCTCACGATTCCTATAGCTAGGCTAGTCAAAGGCCCTACTACGCTCAGTTTTATCTCGGAGTTCGGCTCTCGAGGTATCTCTTCCATGTTGGAAACTCCGCCAAAGAGCCAAAGAGAGATCTCTCTTATCTTGATACCCATCTTGAGACCTACAAAGGAATGTGCCAGCTCGTGGATAAGTACGCTTATGAAGAGGCCTATCGCGATCGCGAATCCAAGTAGGTAGCTTTCCAATCCAGGTGCTATTCCGGTAGAATCTACCCCGATAAGCTCTGCGATCTCATATACATTAGAGCTGACTGACCAACCTATTATTCCTATAGCTATCAGAAGGGTGAGGTGTAATTTTATAGGTATTCCTCTAATCGTGCCTATCTTTATAGAAGTCTTCATATGGTTACCAACGGTACAATAAACCCAAATGTCATATATAAAAGTAAGACATCCCGGTCAAATACACATCAACGAAAAATTATATAAACCAATTTTCTATCCTGAAGATAGGTAGAGATTATGTTCGGCATAAATCATATCACCTTAGCGACTTTAGGAGCGATAGTGGCTGCACTGATCGGGCTTATACTAGCAGACTATTTTGCCAAGTTCATAGGGGAACAAGAAAGAGGAACGAAAAAGATGAAAAAATTTTCAAGTGAAGTCCAGAAAGGGGCAAAGACCTATCTACATACTGAATACAAATATATAGCGATATTCGTTTTGGTCGGCGCGGTTCTTCTAGCTGTAAAAGACATCATCGAGGGAGAGATCGTCATGACTTGGTTCCCCTTCATCATCGGTGCCGTACTTTCAGCGACAGCTGGTTATATAGGTATGATAACCGCGACTAATGCGAGCGCTCCTACTACACAGGGTGCCAGATCAAGTCTCAACAAAGCCCTGACTATCGCCTTCAGAGGTGGATCAGTTATGGGACTAACGGTGGTGTCACTAGGCATGCTTGGTCTGAGCACAGTACTTTTACTCATCAGGGGGATATTTGGATTAGATGAAGCGATCACCTACATAGCGGGCTTCGGTTTCGGAGCTAGTTCGATAGCTCTCTTCGCAAGGGTCGGCGGAGGAATATATACAAAAGCAGCAGATGTCGGAGCCGACCTGGCAGGGAAAGTCGAAGCGGAGATACCCGAAGATGATCCTAGAAATCCTGGGGTAATAGCCGACAACGTGGGCGACAACGTTGGTGATGTTGCAGGCATGGGCGCTGATCTTTTTGAATCTTATACCAATACTATCATAGCTGCATTGACGCTCGGATGGATGACATACACCGGTAACGAATTACTTTCCCATGCTCCTTTGAGTGGACTAGAAGGTAAGTTCCACATATTTGCGATCCCCTTCTTCATTGCAGGAGCAGGAATAATCGCTTCCATGATAGCGATCTTTTTCATAAGAGCTGAAGGGGATGCATCACAAGAGACTCTACTGAAAGCGTTAAGAAAGGGGACTTGGGGTG
>JAGXLF010000020.1 GCA_018334835.1 Thermoplasmatota archaeon
GAATAGGGTTTCCTGCGGTAAGTGCGGATACACAGAATTTCAGGAATAAGATAGTTGTCAAACCACTTCTATGGATATAGATTGAATGTCATCATCTAGTTACAGTTCGGGCTCGTGGTGTAGCTATTCCGTTTCTTCTGAAACGGGACTGCAAAGGATATCACTAGGGCTTCCGGAGCCCTAAACCCGGGTTCGAAAGTCGATCTGGCATGACCAGTTCGGACGAAAATCCCGGCGAGTCCGTTTTTCGTAGAAAGACGGTAAGTTGGAAAGCGCTAGCTTTCCGACGAGTCCGCTAAACTTACTCTAGCGGGCAGTTGGAAATCTTTTATTTCTGACAGCCTCGCTTATTTTTTGTTCTGTTTTTCTCTAAAAAAACATGTAATTTCTATATGGTTTGAGTATTTTAAAATTAAACAAAAAGAAAAGTTTTATTGTTTTACAATTCTTCTTCCCCGGATTCTCGAAAGGTTCTTCTAGTTCTAGAACCGTCTCCCAATACCTTCACCATCAGAAGGCAGGGATTATCTTCATCCCAGTAATCCTCAAATACTTCCAAAGGGTAGAATCCTATAGAGCGGTAAAAAACTCTCGTTCCCTCATAATGCTCGTCTGTATGAGAATCACTGAGAGTTTTTACTGTTAGAAATTTTTTTCCTTTTTCAGACAGGATATTTTCTACTTTTTCAAACAATCTTCTCCCTAGCCCTCTACCGTGGAGTTCTTCGACTATCCCTAATACGTAGACTTCACTAGTGTATTCATTATGCTCTTTGATAGAAACGAAACCTATCGGTATACCACCCACACTTACGGAGAGAAAAAATTTGTCTTTAACTCCCTCAATATAGTCTAAGTTGGCTTGTTCTATCCCGAACCAGTCGGGTAGTGATCTGATCACTGACTCGCAGATATCGCCCTTTCTCCCAACATCTTTTTCCTCTTTTATATGGACATATTCGAACATATCTTCCTCTACCCGTTTATGCATATCCTGGCATCGTTCTATCCATAACTCTTTGAAATCCTCTTCAGATACTATTCTCTCCTCTAGACCATTAACCGATTCTATCCCTTCCTTCTCACACCAGTCTACACATATCAGGTATTTGAACCAATCGAGATCGTCTTCATCCTCATAGACCTCTATTTCTTCTCTGCCTTTTTTGAACAGAGTGAAAGCTCTGTGATGACCATCGGTGAAAAACAATCTATCTCCTATGTGTTTGATCGGTAGGGGCTCTAGGTCCTGTTCTTTTCCCTCAAGACGCTTTAATCTATCACTACTCAGATACAGTTGACTAGGTGTTACCTCGTCTATCCTGACCCTCTCAGTTTGTTCCTTGACCATCACTATTCCATCGAGGAGAAGATAAAAACTCTTTCGATGAAACAATTTCCTATTTCGAAATTTATAAAAGGTTAGAATCTATAACACAATTTATGTCATCAAGAACATCTCGAGAGAAGAAATTACTGGTATATCTTCTCGGCTTCATGGGATTTTGGGTCATGGGTGATAATTACGCCGCATCGCCTATCCTTGTTGACATAGCTGCAGAATTTTCTGTTGATATCGGAACGGCTGCGATGACCGTCACAGCTTATATGCTACCTTTCGGGCTTTTCACCATCGCATTTGGGCCCTTAGCGGACAGGTTCGGAAAGGTGAGAGTTATAACAACAGCAGCTTTGGGAACCGCGATATTCAGTAGTCTCGCTGCGGGAGCTTTTAACATATATTCTCTTGGAGCTTTACGAGCTGTGAACGGTGCTTTCGCCGCAGCTATTCTGCCGGTTACGATCTCACTGATAGGTGACGTTTACGAGGAACCCAAATCAAAGATGAATTCTATCGGTACTGTCATGGGGATGTACTTCCTTGGAGCGGCAGCCGCAACAGCTATAGGCGGAGGACTTTCTTTCATCGGAAGCTGGAGGATAGTTTATCTCACCTATGGGATCGCTGAATTGATCCTTGTACTCTTACTTTACAAATTTCTTACTTTCGAAAAGGGAACGATGGACAAGCTTAGCTTCCGAGTGGCTTACAGCGATGCTATATCACATCCTAAATTACTCAGAACAGTTGCCCTCCTTTCACTTGTAGGATTTGCCGTATTCGGAAGTTTCACTTACCTTGGAGAATATCTGGTCCAAAAGACCGGCTACAATTTATTAGAAGTTGGACTTATCTTAACGCTGTTCGGTCTCGCCGCTTTCTTGGGGGGAAGAAGAGTGGGAACTCTGAAGAAAAAGATCGGATCGAAGATACTATTCATTGCGGGAGTTCTCGGTCTTATCTCTCTTCTGACCATCAGCTATTGGCTTGGAATTTACTTTGTCCTCCCGGCTCTCTTCGGTTTCGGCCTATCTTTCGTGATATTACAGGTCACGATCATAACTACTGCTCAACAATACCTACCTGAGAAAAGAGGAACGGTCATGTCCCTCGCCTCGTTCAATATGTTCATAGGCGGCGCTGTCGGCATCTTCATAAACAGGACGATCCTAGCTCGTCTCAGCTATCAAGGATTATTCATGATCGCGGGCATCGCCATCTTCACTGTTGGAGTACTCGCTTTCCTGATCATCGGTCTTTTCTCTAAGGAAGGATGTTCCGCGATGGACTGTCTCCTTCGACTTTACAGAAAACTGAATCTCGACTAAAGTCCAGACAGATGAATTGACCGAGATTACGTGAGAGAAATGCAGAGAAGAACTCTCAGAAGATATGTTAGATGAGATATTGGAGGAAATAAAAGATGAGAAAAGTGAAGTTTGATGAGTTAGTAGAGGAGTCTCCAAATCGGTTAAATGAGAAAAGGAGGAAGGAAAGACCTACCCCTAGATGGAAACTTTCAGATTCAGTAAAATACATAAAGTTGAGAGATTAATATCTCAGAAAGAAAGGTATCTTGGTAAATAAAGGAAAGAGAAAATTCAAATTGAATCTTTGATTTCAAGGGTAAAAAGATGGATAATATAATATTGGAGGCCGACGGAGCTTATCGCGGAAAAGACGGAGGTGTAGCCTCTTACGGGTATCTTGTGAAAAAAAACACTGAGACAGTAAGAGAAGATTATAATATACTTCTAGATGAGAGAGTAACGAACAATTATGCCGAGTACATGGCCGTGATAAAGGGCTTAAAATGGATTAAAGATTCTGATCTAGAATTCGGAAAGATCATCGTTAGATCGGATTCTCAATTGGTGGTCAAGCAGGTAAACGGGGAGTGGTCTGTAAATTCTGATAACCTGAAAGACCTGCATAAAGAAGTCAAAGAGCTTATCAGATACTTTGAGGAAAAAAACAAATCTGTAGAGATAGAACATGTCGGTCGCGAGAACAATGTTGAAGCAGATGAGTTATCACAGCAGGCTTTAGAGGATCACTTACTCGCTAAGAAGCTGAAAGGTGAAGATAAAAAGATGTGTCCCGAGTGTGGAGAAGAGATGGTCGTCAGAGAAGGAGAATACGGAAAATTTTGGGGCTGTACGGGATATCCGGACTGCGATCATACTGAGAAGTATGAGGAGGATTGAATTGGACTAATTTTTTATACTTTAAAATTAATGATAAATACATGAAAAATAAAAGAAGGGTGATCGTTGGAGTTATAGCTGGAGCGTTTCTTGGAGTCCTCTGCATCGTAGGTGTGGGTTGGAGGGTTGGATTCAACGGTAACGAGATGTTCTTGTTCGCGATGTGGTACAACAGAGTAGTGATGGGACTTTTGATAGGTCTGGCTTATGATGTAAAGATTATAAATTCTGATAAAAATTACATCATCCGGGGGTTGATTTTGGGTCTCGTGGTGACACTAGCAATCACTTTTACAAGCGAATTTAGAGATTGGCCCAGTTTCTTTGCAGGTCTAGCATATGGGCCGATAATCGATTGGGCCGCAACAAAGTATGGCGAGTGAAAAGAGCATGGGCATTATGGTATTTAGGGGAGAATAGGTTTAAATCATAAGATGAAGATTCTACGATATATGGGAGTGAAGAAGTGGGTATTGTTGATTTCTGCGATTCTCTCAGTTTCACTTGCATCTACAGCCTTAGCTCATGTTCCTCAAACGGGTGAGGAAAACGAAAGTCTTGAAGATGCGATGATGATCGAAGATCCCATCAAATCATGGGTAGTTTATTCAGAACTCCATGAAGGACAGGTGGCTAACTATTACGAGATGGAGATGGAGGAAGGGCAAAGGCTTTACTTGGGTCTATTGCTACCGGAAAACGGGGATTTTGTACCGAACCTCGCAGTGATGGGGCCTGGTATTGAAAGGAATGAAAGCCAAAGCCTGCCTGAATTTGTGGAAACTCCCGATGGAGTGGGTATAGAAGTTATAGAAGGTGAATTAGGTGAGAGGGAATATGAACCATTCACTCCGGGAAGTTACTATCATCCAGCAAGTTACGATAAGGAGGTCAATGAAAGCGGAACCTATCACGTGATAGTTTACAACGAAAAAGAAACTGGAGGTAAATACGGGCTCGCTGTGGGTTACGAAGAAACTTGGGGACCGATCGAGTGGATCTGGCTGCCTATAGACGTAATCGAGATCCATATCTGGGAAGGACAGCCACTCGCCCAGATCTTTGCTCCTATGATCTCTGTATTGGCTATAGGTTTTGCCTGGACTGGCTGGAAGTCTCGCAAGAGCGAAAAAAAACCGGATAACCCAAAGGAATGGGGTCTTCTCACATCTGCTCTTCTTTACATCGGCAGTGGAGCGATGTTGATGATGCAGATGATAATTGCATCAAGTAGGTCAAATCCCGGTCTAGCTGTGATAGTAACAATCATATTTGCTTCGTTACCACTGATATTAGGTTACAAGCTCTGGCAAAACTCGTTAGATTTTAAGGAGCCTGAAAAAAGGGATAGAATCAAAGTGATAGTTTATGGCTTTATAGGTATTTTCATTTGGGCTGGCATGATAATAGGGCCTTTAATCGCCATAATTTCGGGACTTCTGCCTTCAAGAAAAAGTTGAAACGAAATCTCTTTACCTATTACATTCAAATCTTCTTTTGTTTTCATAGGGGCGGATGAATCGATGATAGTCTTCTTCCGGAATATCTTCAAAATCCTCTTTATTCACGACTCTACTTTCAAACTTCTTGCAGCTGGATTCTTCACATTGAGAGCAGTTATCGATCCCTTTATCTATCACACATTCTCTTACAGGGCAATCATCGTCGATAAGATGAGGTTTTTCTTTAGCAGGCGTCAAACATCCGTCACAGGATATCTCTTCAGGGGGTATACGGAACCCAAAATATTTGAACCAACCATTGCTGATGATCTTTCTATCTTTCTCATTCTCAATATTTTCCTTGTAAGCTAAACAAAGGTCACATCTATAACCACATCTAGTGATTATCGGTCTGTCTTTGATATCATCCATGATTTGCTCTTAGTCTATTCTTCTATATAAACAGTACTGATAGTCCTAATAATCACTTATGCTTTTTCTCCGTAAGCAATCCACAGCAGCTCTAAATCGTCTTCGCCTTCTTCTTTTTTGACAATATGCTCTTTATTGGGAGGTACATGCACCGACATATTCTTCTTAAGTTCGATCTCTTCTCCATCTACCAAAGCTTTACCACTTCCGCCAATAACGGTAAACACTTGATTCCACGGGTCGAGCTCGTCTTCGTTTATCTGTTCTCCTTTCTGTATAGTATAATAAGCGGATCTTATACCGTCTCCATAAGCTATAGGCACAGCATTGCCTCCATGGACTTTCCTAGAATGTTTTCTCCCCAGCTCTGTTATGGTAGGATAGTCCTTACTAAAGAAATGTGTCAAAAAATGATACATCATCTGGAGGATCTCGTCCATCTCAGTGTCTTCTGGTAATCGAAAGTCTAGAGGAGCAGGTTCAGACATAGATGACCTGCCTACAGCGGTCATCCCATTCCATTTTCCAGAATTCAACTTATCGAATGTTTCTTCAGACATGACTAGACCTAGATCTCCTGTATTATCTACACCGGTTTCTTCTACTTCGATATCGCTATCTTTAAGCCTTACTAGAAATCCATTATCCTCTCCTATCAGGAGGTGGATTGTCCCACTCAAATCAGATGGTTTCTTTTTCTGATAGCACTCTGCCATCTTTTTTAATTCTTTCAACATGGTTTTCTTATGTTTCTACCCGTATATATGAACTTCTCAATAGGTATCAAGAGACTACAATATTCTCTAGCGCATTTAGCACTTCCTTTTCTGCAACCCCTGCCAGATATCCTTTATAGAGTGTTAAAGCAGAAAACCCCACGGCTCTGCTGTGGGGATGAATGCCACTTTCACTCACCCCACCCTAATGGATACTTAAATACTTGGAGCTATATGTTCTAGGTAGAGGTTCCAGACACGGGCCTGCGGAATGTCTAGGGAAGACCGCTTTTGCAGGCAGGGGCCGATCATGAATTGACATGGTGTTGTGGCGCGGCCCTTTGAGCTGGAAGCGACGACCCGACCTCTGTGTTTGGGTAAAACAAAAAGTCGGCGAGCGGAATGCAACCTCCGGGCTTGTGCAAGGAGTCAGTGGCTCCGTAGGAAGCTTCACCCTGTTTCGGAAATCCTTTTGGATTTCCAAACTAAGAAGGAATTTCATTCCTTCGGCTTCGAGGAATTTATTAAATTCCTCTGGGCCACAGGAAAACAAGGTTTTCCTGTTAGGTCTAGGGTGAAGGAGGACGTCACGCCTGGATTCCTCTGAATAGGCACCCGATTCGATTCAAGATGTTATCTTCTAGATAGAAGTTCCATATAGTCTTTTAAAATCGTTTTGTGACCCCGTTGATTTTAAATATACGATATAGAATCCACGATTAGGAAGATAGAATGTCGGGATATTGGAAAAAATTACTCAAAATAGATCTTACTGAAGGTGAAGTCAAGGAAGAAGAATTGTCCGATGAATTTTTGAGAAAGTATATCGGGGGAGCAGGATTTACAACAAAGATAATCTTCGACGAGCTTGAACCAGATATAGATCCACTAGATCCTGAAAACGTTCTCGCAGTTGCACCTGGAACCCTCGTAGGTCCCACAATACCTACCGCTTCAAAGACTACTTTCGGGTTCAAAGCTCCACAGACTGGAGGGTACGGAAAGAGTGTGGTTGGAGCAAAGATGGGAGATCAGTTGAAGAAAGCAGGATTTGATGCCTTGACGATCAAAGGAAAAGCTGAAAATCCGTCGATGATAGTTATAGAGGACGATAAAGTCTCGATAGAAGAAGCAGATCATCTCTGGGGTTTAGACACAAGGGATACAGATGAAAGGATAAAGGAAGAATACGAGGATTTTGCAACTGCTGTCATAGGACCCGCTGGAGAGAACCTGTCCAAGATATCAGAAATAGAATGTGAAGACCGCCAGGCTGGAAAAGGCGGCGGTGGAGCCGTCATGGGGTCTAAGAATTTGAAAGCTATATCTGTTAAAGGTTCCAAAGATCTACCGATTAGCGATCAGGAGAAACTAGACGAACTGAACAGCAAGTGGAGAAAGATAACCACAGGTCAAGGCGAGACCGCGGATGAAAGCTTCGATCCTCAGGACCAGATGGATTACGGTACGGGCGAAGCTATGGCCGCTAAGAACCAAGTTTATGGATGTTTCCCGACAAAGAACTGGCAGGCCGGTTATTTCAAAAGAGCCTACGACAACTTGGAAGATCCTGACGACAGGATAGAGCTGAATCCACGATACTGGACAGAGGTCTATAGAGACGGAAGAAGACCGTGCCCGTACTGTACGAAACCGTGTAGCCAGTACTTCAAAGCGGAGGATACCCCCTACGGAGATATAGCTGTTGACGGTCCTGAGTATGAAACACAGTATTCACTCGGAGGAGCATGTGAAGTAGACGATATAGAAGCGGTGGCGAAAGCGAACGAGATCTGCGATACTCTAGGGCTGGATACGATATCAGCAGGGCTTACGATCTCCTGGGCAATGGAAGCGAACGAAAAAGGTTTGATAGATCCCGATCTGGATCTGGAGTTCGGGAACGCAGAAGCGATGCTAGAAGCTTTGAAAAAGATAGCTCACAAGGAAGGAGAACTCGGTGAGTTGCTTGGAGATGGAGTTTACGAGGCCGCTATGAAAGTAGGTCAAGGTTCTGAAAAGTTCGCCATCCATGTCAAGGGCATGCCCCCCGCAGGTTTCGAAGTGAGAGGTATAAAAGGCATGGCTCTCGCCTTCGCTGTCGCTCCAAGAGGCGCAGATCATCTCACCTCTTGTTTATACGCATTAGAGATGGCTGGAGACTATTGGGATTTTGAGGATTATGACCGAACAAAATTGACAGGCAAGGCTTTCGCACTCAAATCGATGGAAGACCTGATGACACTTTACGACATGACAGGTATGTGCAAGTTCTCTAGAGGGCTTATGGTAGATGAAGGACAACTAGAATTACTGAACGCCGTGACTGGATTTGATATGAGCCTTTCCGAGTTCCTCAAAGCTGGAGAAAGGGTTTACAATCTCTCCAAAGCGTTCAATATAAGGAACGGCTTCGGAAGGAAAGACGACAAACTACCTGATAGAGTCTTCGACGACGAAGTACTTTACGGACCTACTGAAGGAGAAACACTTTCTAGAAAAGAGTTCGAGGAAGAACTCGACAGGTATTACGACGTGAGAGGTTGGGATAACGAAGGCATTCCCTCTAAGAACACACTGAAGAGGTTAGATCTACCCCAAGTCGCGGAAGAAATCGGTTCGGTGAAAGAGAAAAAGTAGATGTCAGAAGACTACAAACATAAGGAAAACCTATTTCTCTCATTTTTTTAACCCCACTTTTCTTTAAAAATAGTGTTAAGTTGAGCTGCCAACCCTTCTAAATAATCAACATTTTCCAATTGTACCTCCCAAGGCGCTGCCGATGAGACACCCTTTGAACTTAGTTTTCATCGACATGAAATGCCCTCATAGAATCTCTTCTTCGAAAATATTCAATACTTTATCTATATCTTCACGAGAAACTTCTCGATGAGTCACAAATCTCATCAGATCTTTTCCTAAGGCCAAAGTCCGTATGTTTTTCTCCTCTAATTTCACTCTCAATCCTTCGGCCTTCATCTCAAACTGAGAAGTATCGAGCATCACTATGTTCGTCTTATATTTATTTGGGTCTATATCGACACCCATATCTTTCAGTCCTTCTGCCAATCTTCTCGCATTATCGTGATCTTTCTTCAATCTGTGGACCATCTCTTTAAGGGAGATGATGCCAGGTGCGGCTATAACACCCACCTGTCTCATCCCGCCTCCCAGTCGTTTCCTGTTCTTCCTCGCTCTCTCTATGAACTCTTCACTTCCGACCAGCATAGAACCGACCGGAGCACTCAATCCTTTAGAGAGGCAGAACATAACAGAATCTACAGGCTCCACCAGTTTAGCTATATCTTCATCCAAAGCTACAGAGGCGTTGAATACTCTTGCACCATCTAGATGAACATTTAGACCTTTCTTATGGGCTATATCACTAACTTTATTAGTATAATCAAAATCGACGGGAACACCTCCCGCGACATTGTGAGTGTTCTCTATACAGAGTAACGAAGTCTCAGGATGATGTATGTTTTCTTCTCTTACGGCCTCTTCAATTTCTGATAGATCGAGATATCCTTCACTATCATCTAAAGTTCTACCTGAAAGTCCAGCGAGTGAGGCATAACCTCCGACTTCATACCGGTAAATATGGCAATCTCTACCAAATATTATCTCCTCGCCCGGTTGGGTATGGGTCAATAATGAAGTGATGTTTCCCTGGGTCCCAGAAGTTACGAAAAGACCTGATTCCTTGCCCATCTTTTTTGCAGCTAGCTCCTCAAGTTCTTTCACCGTTGGATCTTCTCCCAAAACGTCGTCTCCCACCGTCGCTCCTTTCATAGCTTCTCTCATCTCATCAGTCGGTTTCGTGACCGTATCACTCCTAAGATCGATCATATCGGATTCCATGGTCAAAAAATATGAAGAATATATTTAGATATTTGGTACACTATCTCGACTGTTAAAGGCTACAGGAGAGATGTTTGAGAGGTGAGTTAACTCAGAGAGCTAAAGCCTTTCTTGCTACACTATTTTAGGTCTCCGATCAGCTCATCCACGTCCATTGCTGGAAAAGTGTTCGTGTCTATGGAACCTCTCGAAGCTATCTCCATCACGATCTTCGTTATCACACTTTTAGATGGTGCTTCTACTACAGTCATGAAGTCGTATTTACCAAGGAGAAAATACTGTTCGACGATACTAGCTCCCTTCTTTTCCATCTCTTCATTGACTTCTTCGATCCTTTCTGGATGATCCAATATTGTTTTTCTACCCTCATCCGTCAGATTTGATAATATCACATATTTCGGCATGTCAATACCTCCACCCCATAAATGAGTGGTAGATTATATAAAGGTTTTTCACAGTGAAGATGGTAAAGGGATAAGTTATGAAATTAGGAATAGAAGATAATTCGGCGTTGGTATTGGCCTCTACAAGTGGGCTCGGAAAAGCTTCTGCAAAAGCTCTAGCTAAAGAGGGAGTAAATGTCACGATAAACGGCAGAAACGAGAAAAAGTTGGAGGAAGCTGTAGATGAGCTTAACCACGTGGGAAAAGGAAACGTAAAAGGTACAGTTGGAGACATCTCGAAAAAAGAAGATGTGAGAAGACTTGTAGAACGAACCGTAAAAGATCAAAACGGATTGGATCACCTTGTAACCTGTGCAGGTGGGCCTCCCAGTAAAGTTTTCATTGATACAGATGATCAGGACTGGTACGAAAGCTTTGATCTCCTCGTGATGAGCGTGGTTAGAAGTGTTAGGGAATCTGTTAAATTTCTCAAAGAGGGGGAAGGGACCATAGTCAATATAACTTCGATGAGCGTCAAAGAAGCCGTGCCCAATCTTGTTCTCTCTAACTCAGTTAGGATGAGTGTTATCGGACTTATGAAGACTCTCTCGAAAGAACTGGGACCTGAGATAAGAGCAAATTCTGTTCTCCCCGGCCCTCATAAAACGGGCAGGATAAAAGAATTGATAGAGGAGGAACTGAAGAGAGGTAACATCGGAGCTTATGAAGAGGGACTGGAAGGATGGACCGAAGATATACCTATGAATAGGCTGGGAAAGCCGATGGAACTTGGAGAACTGGTCGCTTTTCTATCTTCTCCTAGATCTAGTTTCATCAATGGCGCCGCTATACCAATAGACGGAGGGGGAAGCAACTCCAATCTATGAGTCTTCGTCTTCCCACCAACTTTCGAACTCTTCAGCAGTGATATCCTCATAATCCTCATCGTAAATATCTTCGTCTAAAGGAGGTTCCTCTTTCTCCCAACGGTAGAAAAATATGACCAATGCTACTATGCCTAACAAGAGTATAGCTCCACCGACTAATGCCATAGGCCAAAACCATTGAGATACTATACCTTCTCGCTCTTTGAGCATTATGTCTTCGATCTCATTCTCTTCGCCTTGGTTGATATGATATTTTCTTTCTTTATCTTCGTATCCATCTCTAGATATCTTTAAGGTTATGTTTCCAGAAGGTACTTCTATTTGAAATTCTCCAGAAGAATCTGTGAAAGTTTGATGTTCATCATCAACAAAAATTTTCACGTTCTCTAGAGGTTCTCCTTCTTCATTGACTACCCGGCCTATGATTGTACCTGTGTCAGGAACAGTAGTGAAACTCCAAGTATATGGTGATTCCATCCAATTTTTAGCAATATCACTGCCGTTCACAGTCACCTCATAGGTAGTATCATAGCTGAGATTTTCTTTAGGTGCAAAAATGAATTCTGTACCTTCACCGTAGAGTTCTCCTTCTACTTCTTCCCCTTCGGCGTCTTCGACTGAGATACTGATAGAATCCTCATCCATCTCCTCATCAAACTCTACTTCTATAGTAGCATTAATAGGAACCTCTTCGGCACCTACCCTAGGATATCGGTTTTCAATTTCTGGACGATCTGTGTCTGGTTCCGCACTATCGTCCTCGCTCATCACGCTAACATATTTCCCATTAGAAGCTCTTAAACCGTAATGATACTCTTCACCCTCTGTTATGTTTTCATCTCGGAATACTTGTACACTCGAATTCATTTTCTCATATACACTCTCAGATAAAGAAAGGTTGTTCCGTTCCTCACTTCTGTAGAGGATTATCTCTTCAACAGGATATCTTATCGAATACTGAGGAGGATTCCAGGTTATCTCTACATACTCATCCCTTACTGGTCGGGCTCTAAAGTTAGTAGGAGGTCCTATCGGAGAGATAAGTGGATACCTATCACTATTATTCTCCCCTATCTCGTAAGGCTTATTCCAAATTCCTTTATTTATAGACTCGTTGGCATCGGGATATTCTTCCTCATAATTTTCCCAATAATTTCCACTCTCTCGGCCATCGTCCCATCGATTATCTCCATTATCACTAGCTTGGATGCCGTTTTTGAAAAAGATGTTGTGATAGATCAAGTTACTATTGGACTCTGAAAACCTGACTCCAATGTGATTATTTGAGATATTATTATTGATGATGGTATTGTTGTGCGCACTTTCCAAATAGATACCTTGTGCCGTATTATTGTATATTTTCGATCCCTTGATAGTTATGTTTTCACTAGATTTTATATTGACTCCAACTCCATTATCAGTAGTATTTTGTACACTACAGCCTCTAACCGTTATGTGGTGACTAGATTCGATATTGACCCCATATGTAGAGTTCTTTACCACGCTATTTTCTAAAGTAAAATTCGAGACTGCCTTTATTTTTATAGCAGATTCAGATGAATTGAAAATTTTACAATCTTTTATAGTAAAATGCTGATCAATATTTTCTAAATAAACGCTGTGGTTTTCGCCCATACCATCTATGGTATAATTGACCAGTTCATATGGAGCTTCCTCTGACCCGTTGCCAGATACCTCTTCACTTTCGACAAAATCTTCTAACTCATCATCACTTTTTATGGTGACATTTTCGAGTAAATTGCCTTCTAATTCTGAATCGGCATAATATATACTACCTGAAGCTTCTATCCCAAAGGAAAGGGTGCAGAGAGCGGAAAGTAAGATTGATACGATTATGATCGTGGAAATCTCTTTTTTCATCCCAATATCTCAGAATTATATTGTTTAAAACCATACTTGTACTTTACTATCGAACATCAGGTTTTTACCAAAAGATTAAAATTTAACAGTCTAGATTGAAGTAATGTGAAATTAAGGTGATCAAAATTGGAAAATGCGGATGTTCGAGGCATATTATCAAATTTTTTATTATCCGACACTAAAAGAAAGATAGCACTGAGCTCTATCTCGGTCATAGGAGTTCTTCTTATTATGCTGTCCTATTTTGAAGGCCAGGGTTCTTATCAATTCATTATGGGTCTTGGGGTTTCCCTACTTGTAGGGACTCTTATCGGTTTCTACATGGGAACCAAGATTGGATGGCCTTTGGGATTCTGGGTTGGGCTTATCGGTGGTCTCATAGTCGCGCCCTTGGCAGCCCTTCTTCTTGGGGATAGTGTATCTGCCTACTATGCCTCATTTTTAGGGCCGGTTGTGGGAGCATTGGTCGGTAAATGGACCGAATTAGATGATAAAAGAAGATTAATGGAGGATATGGATAAGATCACTAAATAAAGATTATTAGAACCCTCTTCTATTCTATATCAAGAAAGGTCAAAAATATGCCGATCAGGAATAAATTTGGAGACGCTCATATAGATGAGAGACGTCCGTCAACTCTAGTTCTAGGTATCGGAGGCGCTGGTCGGAATATAGTAGAAGACATAGGAGAGTTGCCTTCTTCTAGTGTAAAGATATATGAAGTCGGTACATCTTCTAGACCACCTAAACTATCTTTTCTATCGATCTCAAGAGAAGATATGAAGGATGCTTATGATTCGGAATTGGAAGTTAAAGAAAGACCTCTGACCGAATCAGAGGCGAAATTAAAGCGTCTGATAAAGAACTTTAAAATCGTTTATCTGATAGCAGGACTCGGTGGTAAAACCGGTAGTTGGACCGTTCCAACCTGTGCTGAGATAAGCAAGAGCCATTGTTCCCTTACTATGGGTCTGTTGGCGAAACCATTTGAGAGCGAAAGCAAAATGAGAAGAGAATTGTCAGAAGAATCTCAAGCTGAAAGTCTTAAATATCTAGATATGTCCGCTGTCTTCCCTAACAGCAGGTTGCTGGAGATCAATCCCAATCTACCCATCAAAAAAGCCTTTGAAGTCATGAACAGAATAATCCAACTTCCCATCTTAGATTTAAACTCAGTGATCACCAAGAGAGATATCCCGCAGATAAAGAATTTTTGCAAAAAGATAGATGAGTTCAAGATAGGAGCAGCCTACGGAAGTGGCAGGAAGAAGGGAGAAAGAGCTGCCAAAGAGGCTTTAAAATCTCCCTGGTTGGGAGCTTCTACAGACTTCAAGAAAGTATTCACGATCATCACGACTGGTAAAAATGAAGCAACGATAGATGCTAAAGATGCCCTTGATGTGATTCAACGATCATGGCCCGAAGCGGATATCATGTGGGGTCTCAAAGAAGAATCCGGCATAAAAGAAAGAATGAGAGTAACTATTCTAGCTGGAAAGCAAAATAAAATATGACCCGTGAAAAGAAAAAGAATTTTATCCGAAAACGGTCCCTATGCCTTGGGCCGCGGCTTCTCCTTCCTCTTTTATTTTTTCCCTAACTTCCTCTCTATTTTCAGCCGGTTCTACGCCCTCTTCTTTGAATAGTTCAACTGCCTTTTCCACAGCTTCTTCACTTCCTTCTACCATCACATAGGAAACGTTCTCTTTGAATCCAAGACTTGTTCCATCTCTTACCGTAGTGTTCTGTTTGCTGATGAGGTCATCTGACAGTATATCGTCGATCACATCTTTTTTTTCCGCTTCAACTTCCAGTACTTCGTACATATTTCTCACGTATCTCACTCTTCTTCTAGGATAAAAATATTACTATTTATTCCCTCCATAGGTGAAAGGTATCAATATTAGAAATATGCCAACGATGCCCATCCCTATCGGAACAACATTAACGATTTTCGAGAACACAGAAATACCAATACCGACTATTATGAAAATAAAGCCTAATAGGATGACAAATAATTTAGCATAGCTAGGCATCAACATATTATCGATATAAATTATTCAAGATAGGTATTTAACTACTTCGCCATAAGATTTCTCCGTTTTTTATCTATCTTTTGTTTCTGTTTTTAAATACATCAAAAGAGATATTTGCTCTTTTCCCCAAGGGGTCAATTCACAGAGCTTTTCTTTGTCTCCCTCTCGGAGCAATTTCAAAAGAAGAGGAGAACCTTTCGTGAACATCATGATCCTATCTAATGCTTCTTCTTTTATATCTTCCCTCAGGATATTTTGAGCATTATCCTGATCAAGGGGTGAGATATTTAGTTCCTCAACTACTCCTTTGTTCACATGTTCTTTTCGGTAAAATCTCTCGTATACCGGAGTTCCTTCCCGACCCGTCACTATTATCTTCAACGGATCGCTCTTTTCTAAGTGATCTAAAAACTTTTTCAAAAAGGTTACAATCTCGCTTCCCATCTCGTAATAGTCATCAAAAACTACAACAGCTTTCTGTGAGATCAATACATCTATAATATCCTCAGTTCCTTTCCCTATTTTTTCCAGGAAATGAGAGAGTCTATCTTCAATCTTTTTTTTAGTAGTGTCTTTCAGACTGATCCATAGGACGTGCCTTTCTTCTAAACCCCTTATGAAATTTGCAGCCAAGGAGGAAGCTCCATAACCTTTCCTTCCAAGAACGACCAAAACTGATTTATTACTTTCAATCCATCTTTTCATTTTCTGCATCTCTTCTTCTCTTCCGTAGAGTTCCTTTAGCTCTGGAACTTCTTCGATCATCTTGACAGGTTCAAAAACCCCGTGCTCTTGTAGGTCTATACTGTGATCATCTTTATTTTCCAAAAGGGAGATGCATGTGAGCAGATCCAATTCACCATCAGTCTCTTTTTTTATTTTCGTAAGGGGCATCGTCTTTTCTTCTTCACCCTGTATAATTTTTATAGAGGTTTCAGATAGTTCGTCTAAAATACTCTCAGCCATCTCAAAACCCTGAGAGGTTAAAGAATAAGTTTTCATTTTTCTGTTATGCCCTGCAACAGGAGCCATTTTTTCTTTTACCAAGTCTTGTTTTGAAAGAGAACTGAGGAGCCTTGAAAGGTGTGTTCTAGAGATTCCGACGTTTTGAGATATGCCTTTCTGAGTTATGTCTTCTTGTTTTTCTTGCATATCATCTTGACGTTGATGATTACTCAAATATAACAGGATTTTCTGTTTATATGTCAACGATGTAGGCTCTACCATATCTCTCAAAAATAGTAATACGAACTTGCCCTATAATTCTTTCTTTCCCTAGAGATCAAAATCTGATCTTACAGGTATTTTTTATATATTCTTCTTTTCTTTCGCCCAGTATTTCTTCCAGAAGATTTTGCCTTTCGGGCATATACTCTTCTCTCAAAAGATCGAACATCAACCAATCGATCCTTTTACCGAAGACATAACCGCTCTTTCGGGCTCTTCCAGTCTCCTTGAAACCTACATCTTCAAGTACGGTTTGAGCCCTTTTGTTGAATGGTGCACTGCGAGCACTCAATCGATCATAGTTTTTTTGGAAAAAGAGCATTTCACACAGCCCTAAGGTTATCTCCCTACCTATGCCTTTGTTCCATTCGTCTGGTTCCCCTATGTAGGTCCCTATATTGGCATTCTTTACACTGTTAGACCTGTCCCTGTAAGTCGCTATACCGATCCTTTTATCATCCTCTTTTTTCTCCAATATGAACTGCTGTTTATCATCGTTTTCCATATATTCCTCAAATTCATTTTCGATATCTTTCGTATTTTTAAAGACTAAAGGATCTCCACGGGCGTAAAGAGTGACCTTGAAGGTGTTTTCCCATTTTTCTAAAAATGAAAGATCATCTCTTGTGAGTGGTCTAAACCTTATCCGTCCTATCTCGAACATCTATCTACCCTCCAAAAGATAAACTATTCAGTACTCTCTCCATGTGTGGTTACACTCCGTGCATCTGTATATCCTGGTCTCTGGTTCATCTGCAGCTCTTGTTTGTTCCAATCTCCAAAATGCTTTATTATTATCGCAGTTTGGGCATCTCACCTTCGTTTTAGGAAGAGTATCTAGTTCTTCTTCGATCACTACTGTTTCTCGATCTTCCTTCTGAGAACTGACGATGTTATTATCTTCTTCATCTTTCTTTTTGGTCAGCCCACATTTCTTGCATACCCATTCTTCGCCTGAAGGTTTCATCAACGCACCACAATCCGGACAGAACATCGTTCTCACGTCTTTGTAGGTAATACGGTTTGATATAAAGTTTGTGTGGTTATGATAATAACTCTACTGCCTGCTCCTGATCAATCTCTAGTGCTTCCAACATGTAATTCAATGATTTTCTAAGTATTATGTCTTCACCGACCTGTTCCACATATTCTTCCATCATTATCGGAGCCTTGAATCTATATCCTACAGCGAGATCAGAAAGATAATGATGTTTATTGTCTGGATCCAGCTCAGCAGCTTTCCTGTAGTGTTCTTCCGCTTTTTCGAACTTTCCTATATCGATGCAGAAACCGCCTGCAGATTGCCTGTAGAATGGATTGTCATTAAGTTCTATCGCTCTCTCGTAGTCTTCTAAAATTTCTTCGCTATCTATCTCGTTAAGACCTAAGGAAGCCTCTGCTCGGCCGAAGTGAGCTTGAGCCTCTACATTTTCCTCGCAGTCCTCTTCTAGAAGCTCAGAAAATTTTTCATAAGCCTCTTCGTATTCGAATCGATTAAGTTGAGTTTCTGCTTCCTCTAATAGTGCTTCAACGTCTGCCATTATTTCTCCTCATGACTCTTAAAGTAAACGACCAAATAAATCTTTCTACAATTGAGAGAGATAATCTTCCATCTTTTCTACAGCGGTCTCTTTTTTTGAAGGATAACTCTCCACCCGGGCCCTGACTCTGATACTGTTGCCTCCGCTCGTAAGGATTAGTTCTTCTTCGTAGGCCTTACCTTTATCGATCCTGAAGAAAAAATTACATCTTTCATCTATCCTCCTCTCGATCTGACGCTTTAAATCCTCAACTACCTTTTCGGGAAGATTTGAGAAAAATTCGTCTATCTCCTGGTTCCTAGAAATCTTGCCCTCGAGGATCTTGATCGGATTTCCATAGTAACCCTCTGCATCAGAAGTCTCAAGTTCCAATTCTCTTCCTGCCAGGTTTTCAACCGCTTTCTTGACTTTCTCTAACCTTTCTGTAGCGTGACAGTGCGTCATGAATTCCACATAGTGAAACGTCACCAATCCACCTCCTTCATCGTGTCTCCTCCTAAGTTCTCCACGATATAGATGATCTTGCAGATACTTTCTACGACAGTGATCCAATTGTACGCTTCCTCCAAATTCTCTCCATGGGCGAATGTACCGTGTCCTTTCACTATAGCCGCAGGATAATCCTGTAAGATGGGAGGGAGTCGCTTTTCAACCTCATCAGAACCGATAGACTCCTTCACGTCCAATACCGGAACTTTTTTCAGATGATATCTCCCTTCATCATCTATAGGAACGATCTCATCTTTGATTAGAGAGAGCGAGATAGCATAAGGTGTGTGGGCATGAACAACGGCTAGAGAAGAAGTTTCTTTGTAGATCTCTCTATGGACGCCTACCTCGGTAGATGCTATTATCACACCGCTGTCGTCTTCGTCTATACCTGTTTCCACTACATCTTCTTGCTTCAGATCGCCCATCATCGCTCCCCTCCTTTTGATGAATAAGCGATCTCCTCTCCTGATACTCATGTTCCCGCTGTGTGAAGAGAGGTTCAATCCTCGCTCTTCCAAGAACTTACCGTACTTTTGCATCTCCTTCAATATGTCCTCATCCATCTTTACCTGCTCCTCGTTGCTCCTATGCAAGATTAGAAAAATGACATGTCTAATAATATTTTTGAGGGTAAAAGCGAAAGTGTTAAATCAAAATTATTGAGTTTACAGGCGTAGATGAAAGTCATCTACCATCCAAATTTTACCGATCCCGGATATTCCTCCGATCCTGCCGCTAGAGAGGGTAGAATCCAGAGCATCATCGAAGAACTCAAGAAGGACTCTGATATAGAAATAGTCAGACCAAAGCCAGCAAGCAGGCAGGAATTAGAACTTGTCCACGATCCCTATCACGTACAGAGTATAAAGCAGAGGAGTGATGAGCTTTACAATATGTCTAAACTATCGGCAGGAGGGAGTCTTTTAGCTGGAGAACATGCTTACGAGGGTTTTCCAACATTTGCGGTCATAAGACCTCCGGGCCATCACGCATCTCCTGATTCCTCTTGGGGCTTCTGTTACTTCAACAATATGGCTGTAGCGATAGAAATTTTGAGAAACGAGGGGAAGATAACGAGTGCCTTCATAATGGACTTCGATCTTCATGTTGGAGACGGGAACATAAACTGCTTGAAAAATAGTTCAGACATCCGTATAATGAATCCGAGCTCTGACAACAGGAGCGATTATCTTAGAAAAGTTGAAAAGTATCTAGATAAAGAAAAAAGCTATGATATACTCGGAGTTTCCGCAGGATTTGACCAGCACGTGGATGACTGGGGAGGAAAACTGAAGACTGAGGATTACAGAAAATTGGGAACTCTGCTTAGAAATTTTTCTAAAGAAAAATGCAATGGTAAAAGATTCGCTCTTTTGGAAGGTGGTTATAATCATAAAGTTTTGGGAAAAAACGTTTGTGCTTTCGTTCAAGGCTTTTCAGATTGAATATCTTTATAAAATACCTTGGATATCGAGTCTTTCAAGAGTTAATCTTTTTGGTATTCCCTTCTCACCCCATCCCATCACTTCGTAGTAATCATCGAGCATCGATTCCATATCAAATACGTTGTCTGATGATCCCCCCTCTTCCAATGGTTCGTTGAAACGATCTGGTAATCGATCATCTTTCCTTCTAAAACCAGCTTTGACATTGAACAACCTCTCTAGATTATATATCCTTTCACCGACTGTATGTAAATCACTCACTGTGTATTTTTTACCCGTAACACTCTGCATGAATCGGGAGTAAAAATTCTCATCTAGTGCGAAGGCGGAAAACTTGCAGGTGATAAGTGAATCAAGGTAGGCATTTCTCTCTTGGGACCTTTTTACTAGTTGGGCTTTCCCGCTGGTCTTGAACCTGTCGAAAAGTTTTGGAATTCCAAATATCTCCTCACCTATCATATATCCTCTAAGATGGCATCCTCCTCGATTGGATGTTGCGAAGGAAAGTGCTTGACCCGCCGCTCCTCTTGGGTCGTAAGCAGGAAGTTCCATGCCTTTGATCGTCATAGAAAAATCGCAGTTATATCTCTCACATAATCGTCTCGATCCTTCAGCTAATTCATCTCCTACACCTTCTTTATAGGCGATCTTGTTCAATGTTTCCTTCACATCCATACCAAACCCGTCGACTTTTGACCAAACACCTTCTTCACTCATCTCCATCGCACATGCTAGTGTTCCTCCTGTGGAGATGGTATCTAGACCCAATTCGTTGCAACGGTAATTCAGTTCGGCTGTCTTCTCAAGGTCGAAATTACCAAGGTTCGAAC
>JAGXLF010000021.1 GCA_018334835.1 Thermoplasmatota archaeon
AGTGCTTCGACTCCTTCAAGGTCTCTCCCCGCCAAGAAATTGATACACGATCCTCCACCTGTAGAGATGTGATCTATATTATCGGCTAGATTCAAATTCTCCAATACGGCGGTGCTGTGACCTCCACCGACGATGGAATAAGCATCTGATTTAGCCACACCTCTGAAAATCTCTTTAGTCCCTATAGAGAATTCATCCATCTCGAAGGCCCCTGCTGGCCCGTTCAAAACCACAAGAGCTGCTTCCTCGATCTCTTCCTTATACTCCATTATCGTATCTAGTCCGATATCGAATACCGGATATTTCGAAGGTAGTTCATCGAGAGGTTTTCCGTTCCGCTCACCATCCTTGTTCAAGACCACGTCGATCGGCATCTTCACCCTATCCGGCCAATTTTCAAGCACATCTCTCGCTTTATCGACTATTTTCTGGTAATCGTTGAATTCGTCCTTCAAGAACTCTCTATTACCTTTACCTAGCTCATTTCCAGCGGCCATAAGGAATACGTTGGCAACTACGCCGCCAGTTAAAATCTTATCCACACTGCCACTTTCGAGCATGTGTTTGGAAACTTCTATTGAATCATCTGCTTTCTTCCCACCTAAAAAGGCGACCTTTGGTCTATCCTCCATCGTGAAAATTTTCCCTAAATTTTTCAACTCTTCTTCCATCACCCTACCAGCTAGAGTAGGAACTACACCTGAAAAACCGACGAGAGTGGGTTGGGCTCTGTGTGCAGCGGCGAATGCATCGTGAACGTGAAAATCAATTTCGGGAGCGAGCTTCTGAACTATATGTGTATCCCTCTGCTTATCCCAGTCTTTCACACCCTTCAAATAAGTCTCTTCAGAGAAAAATCTTGCGTTCTCTAAAAGTAGTATCTGTCCCTCCCACATATTCCTTATCTTGTTCAAAACATTCTTATCGAAAAGACCATCCACGTATTCAACTCTTTTTCTCAACAAGTTAGATATCCTTTGGGCGTGAGGTTCCATGGTGGTAAAATCGTTCTTACCTGGTCTGCTCTGATGAGCGACTATGATCAATTTAGAATCGGAAAGTTCTCGAATAGTTTCGAGATGACTCCTTATCCTGTAGTCGTCCAGAATCCTGCCGGACTCTGGATCAAGAGGAGAATTTATATCTACTCTCAATAATACTTTTTTAGCGGAGAGGTCAAAATCATCGAGATAAAATATCTCCTCATCATTTCCATCCATCTTATCGTTTGGTGATTAAGGATTATCCATATAAATTTTACTTACTAATGATCACTGTTCCGCGAAGAAGGAACCAAAGATTTACATATAATAATCTACTCAACGTATCCGATGGGTATAGAAGAGCGGATCGAACTGGTAACTAGAAGAACTGAAGAAGTGGTCACAGAAGAGGAGTTAAGAGAACTATTTGAAAAAAGAGAAAAACCGAAGGCTTACATCGGTGACGCACCGACTGGAAAGATGCACACTGGCCATTTTATTACTCACAGGAAGATCGCCGATTTCCTCAGAGCGGGTTTCGAGTTCACCGTTCTTCTCGCGGACCTTCACGCTCACCTCGACGATCTGAAGAGCCCTTTCGAACTCTTAGATGCGAGAAGTGAGTATTATGAGGAATGCGTTAAGGGCATGATGGATGCGACAGGCGTAGATCATAAAGATCTGCACTTCATCCAGGGCAGCGAATTCGAACTTGAAGAGGACTATATTTTAAACGTATTAAGGATGTCGGCCGATACTACCTTAAATCGGTGTAAAAGGGCAGCGGCGGAAGTTGTAAGATACGGTGACAATCCGAAGCTGGGGGGATTTATTTATCCCCTGCTCCAGACTCAGGACGTTTACGCACTCGATGCAGACGTTGCTTACGGAGGGATAGACCAGAGAGGCATATACATGCTTTCAAGAGAAATCTTGCCGGATTTTGGATACAAAAAGCCAATATGCGTTTTCGCACCACTACTGACTGGACTGACCGGTGGAAAGATGAGCTCCTCTATAGAGGGTTCCAAGATAGAACTACTAGCGGAGCCTGAAGTTGTAAAAGAGAAAATAATGGACGCCTACTGCCCACAGGGTGAAAAGGAGAACAACGGCGTCTTAGAACATCTGAAGATGCTAGTGATGCCAGTCTTGAGATCTAAAGGAAAAGATTTCGTCATCGAAAGACCAGAGAAGTGGGGCGGCGATCTCGTGTATGAAGATTACCAGAAGGTAGAAGATGACTACCTCTCTGGAGAACTTCATCCACAGGATCTAAAAGAAGCCCTTGCGAGAGAATTGATCGATATTTTAGAGCCGATAAGAAAAAGATTCGAAGGGAAGGAAGATCTCCTTCAGCGAGCCTATCCCGAAGAAGAATAGATCAATCTTTCGGCTTTCCGAGACCTTTTTCTTTTATTTCATCGATGATCTTTTCGACACATAGATCCAAATATTTTTCCAATTTGCCTTCACCGGTCAAAACTCCAGCACCCGGATGACCACCTCCTGATACTTCAGGATCTTCCTCTTGAATAGATTTGAACGTCCTACCGATATCTATATCATCCTGCAAAACATCCTCTGTAGCTCTCCCTGAGATCCTGAACTCGTCATCGTTTTCAGAACCACTCAAAGCTATGTCTGCACCACCATTCAAAAGATAAGAAGAAACGGAGCCTTCGAAGGCACCTATTTCGGTCTTCACTATTATAAAACCATTGACTTCTAGGTGTGAAGACCTCTGAGCTCCTTTCAATCTAGCTACCTTCTCAGAGTAAGTCCTTCTATCGAAAAGGATGGATCTCACATCATCCAACGTTACGCCAGATTTGTCCATGATTTCAGATAAAATACTGAATGTCCTTGATGTGCCTCTCTGGAGTGAAGACGTATCAGTCAAAATACCAGCTATCAAGGCGATCCCTTCTTTCGTAGTCAGTTTCTCTGGATTCACCATCTCGTAAACTATCTCGCAGCAGGAAATTCTATCTCTGAAAAATATATTTTCATCCCACGAAGAATTCTCATGATGATCTATTATGGTCTTTTCAATATCTTCGGGAAGACTAAAAGAATCAAGCTGAGACGGATCTGGTGTATCGAGTATCACTATACGATCAAATCGATCAAACTCCGCTTCATCTTCGATTTGGAAATCTAGAAAAGTTAAAAGGTTTTGAGCGGTCCTGTTCGGACCGGGGGGCGAAGCCACCTTTCCGCTCCATCTTCTCTGTAAAAAGTATGCACTACCTACGGCATCTGGGTCTGCATGTTGATGGATCAAAAACAGGAGCTTCTCTTCCTTTTTTATTTCCATCTACTGTCCGCCGGTGGGACCCTGCTGCATAGCACCCATCTGTTGGCTCAATTGCTGTTGAATATCTTTGAATTGCTCTTGTAATTTCTCTTCCTTGCTCTTCAAAGATTTCAATCTAACTTCAGCAGATTCCTTCTCCTCCTCGAGTTCCTCTTTCATCTCCTGGTTATCTTCGACCTTGACCAAAATTTCTCCGACCTCTTGATAAAGCTCTGTATCATCGTCTATCCTTTCCAACTCTTCAAGAGCGATCTTGAGATCTTCGGTTTTTGCCTCTAGCTGTTGTTTCTGCTGCATCACCATCTGCAGTTGCTGTTGAAGCTGTTGCGCTTTCGCCACTTGGTTCTGTACATCTTCTTGCGACATCGACATGTTTTTTTCCTCCTATATATTTACTTATTATATTCAGTCGTGATCTTATTCGAGATGTCAAGCCATCTCATGTAAGAGTTTAAGGCTGCTCTCAATGCTCTAGTATCTTCCGCTTCTATCTCGATCCGAGGAGGTTCCGTGTAAATATCTATCTCGACCCTTTTCATCCCTTCCTCGGCCTCGGGTTTTAGAGCTTCAAGAGCATCTATCGAATCAAGTTCTGAAAAGGCAAGTTTAGCCTTCTTCATCTTTATCTAGCCTTAAGTTCCTTCTTGACGTTGGGTCTCTCCTTGTAGAATACCCGACCACCACAGTTTTCACATTGTATACCAACGGTATACATGTCAGTGGTGACTTTTTCGTTGCAGATATAGCATCTGAACACGGTATCACTCCTCCTCTTCTTCTACCATCCTCTGGATTTTCTTTCCTAGTCTGGGTTTGTAAGCTCCACCTGCAAAGGTCAGATCACAGCGACTGCAGTTCCAGATACCCGTGCTCTCTCTTTTGACCTGCTCGTGATGACATCTTGGGCATTCATACTTCGACCGTTTAGCCTCTTCGATCTCCTTGAGAGAGGTCCTAACATTGACCCCATAACGAGGACCGAGTCTTCCTGTGCTGCCGACCCCTTTTTTCTTCTTAGCCATCTTTACTTACCCCTTTTGCCTTGTAGGTTATCTAGGATTTATTTAAATATTTTCCCTGTCAACTTCATCTAGAACCTTTTCTCTCATCTCTCTGCCTATATCTTTAGCTTTCTGGACACAGTCCATAGTTTCCTCGTATTTGAAGACTCCCCTGAGTCCCTTCTGCATGGCTACTATCTCATCTTCCTCGTTAAAGCTCACCGTCAAACGTGCATCGGCTATCTTTTCCTCTTCCAACTGTGAATCAAGGATTATCTGGTCCTTTATCTTGGTAAAAGTGGTAGGAACAACGATATGTTCGATAGGCAGCAGATAGTCTTCGTCCTCTTCCGCATCATCGAAGTCTGAAGCCGGGACATCAGCGTCTAGTAAAGCTGTCATTGCTCCGATCCCCGCAGCATCGAAAAGATTGCCGTCAAAGTCCAGCACATGGATATCAATGAAGATCACCCATGCCTTTTCACCTTCTTCTATGCAAAGTTCCTTAGTATCGACTGCACCGCTCTCTCTTATTCCACGATCGACAACTCTCGCCAGCTCAGTGGCATCTTCCCCGGGCGGACCAGATTCATACTCAGGTGAAGCCATAGGGATCAGTTCGGCAGCGGTGGTCAGAACGCCTTTGTCCGGTGTATCAGGAAACGGTTCGCCCACTTCCATCTTTACACCCACAATCACATCAGTATCGCCTAACCTCACTCTTGCGGATCCTTCAGCAGATGTCGCCCAGTCGGATTCTATCTCTAGATCTCTGTATTCGATCAGATCTCTACCATCGATCCTCTTGCCTTCCTTTAGCAATCTGTAAAGGTAATCCTTGGTGATGTTCGAAAGTATCTCTTTCATCTATTCCACCCCCTCCTTCAGTTCTTCGATCTCATCTTCATCTAGGTCAGTAGAATACTTCTCCTTCAAAGCTCCTCTCTGCAATTCATATATCTCCTCACAGGCATCGATGGATAATTCCATAGCTTTTTCGTACTCTTCGATGGTAAGGTTTCCGTCCATCTGTAAAAGACACAGTTCTTCTGTCCTGGGTATGTATCCTATAGGCACGTCCGCTTGTCCGTAGTTGTCCTCATTCTTTCCTAAATCTAAAACAACCTGGTCCTCTATCTTCCCAGAGGCACAGCCCGCGACCATGTCGGACATCGGTATCCCAGCATCGGCGAGAGCTACAGAAGCTACAGTAAGTCCTGCACATCTTGTGCCCGCGCTGGCCTGCAGTACCTCAATAAAGACGTCTATCACAGACCTAGGGTACTTCTCAGTGAAGACAACTTTCTCAAGAGCTTCAGACACGAGTTTGCTTATCTCGATAGATCTCCGGTCGGGACCGGGTCTTTTCCTATCTGGAACGGAAAAGGCAGCCATGTTGTATCGAGCTCTCACGACAGCCTTAGTGGTCTCCTGTGCGTGTCTAGGATGCATCTCTCTGGGGCCGTAAACGGCGGCCATCACCTTGTTCTTGCCCCATTCTATATAAGCTGACCCATCCGCTCTTTTGAGGATCCCTGCCTCGATATTTATATCTCTTAACTCGTCAAAACTTCTACCATCTAGTCTTTCTCCATCTTTGAGTAATTCAATATCTTCGTTACTTGCCATTCTTCTTACCTCCAAAAATCATATTGCACAATAAAATCAAAATCATAATCTATCAAAACCCTTCAGTATTTTTTTCAAGGAACTCTTTCACCAGATCGGTCAGTCCAACAGCCTGGGCATTCTCCTCTATCATCTTTATAGCCTTGGCAGCCAGATACTGACCTTCGAGATCACCGTCGATCCATATCCTTCCGTTCTGTCCCACGAATATCTTGCAGTCGGTATATTTCTTGAGCATCGATATCATGGAACCGCCTCTACCGATAACTCTCGGCACCTGCGAGGGAGGTATCTCGATTATCTGCCCATTGCTGAGTTTTTTCAGGCCCTCCGAATCCATGGTCACCTGCATTTTATTCTGTTCATCTACACTCGTTATCTTGATCAGCAGCGCATCGCCCACTTCGATATAGCTCGCTGTATCTCCGTAATCGACCATCCACGGAACATCATTAACATGCAAAACCGCCAGATTTGGTGCATTGACATCTACCATCCAAAACGATGAATTGATGTCAGTAACTGTTCCGATGACCTTCTCGCCTTCCTGTGGTTCATACCTTCCACTCTGGGCAGCCACGTTAACATAACCGGATCGGACCCGTTTCACTCCCAATCTCGAAGCGTATATCTTTTCGTCCTCTTTGAACATTCCTCTACCGGGCTTAAAATCTTTCTCCTCAACGGCATCACCGGGAAGGAGTATCTCTCTATCAACTTCTTCTTTAGAACTCATATCTACTCACCTCATAAATCATCATATTATCTATCTATCTCCTCTATCTCAGCTTCACCTTTTGTGATATCATTGATCTTGTCATAGAATCTATCTTGCATCCCACCAGGGATCTTGACTATAGCCTGCCATCTACCGTCATCCAGCCATTCCTCGTCCTTTATCTTACCCATGTTTTTCAACTGTCCGTATATCTTTCCTTGGAGATCCCCTCTAAGAGTTACAGAGAAGGTCTTTTCTTCAAAGCTCAAAGGTAACAGATCTCTTATCTCTTCCACAACGTTGTCCATCTGTTTACTAACCGGTTTGAAAGGATCTATATGAACATTGGCTTCAGCCATCGCATTCTCGATCCTTTTGGGAGGATGTGGAGTGTCAGTCTGTGGATTATAGGCATTCCTAGCGATCCTGTCAATTATCTCTTTCCTTTTTTGTTTCTGTCTTTTGTTCCGTTGTTCAGTAGTAAGTTGAACCTCTCCATCGCTCAGGATCTTTTCAGTGATCTTTCCTATATCTTCAGTCTCAAAAGCTCTCTCTATCATGTGATCGGAGGCTCTTTTCCCCTTTACGGCATCGGTGAAAACTTTCTCTGCAGGCATGTTCTCTACAAGATCGACCTCTTTATCATTTTTGAAGCTCTCTACGGCGTCAGGCTCTATAAGAATCTCAAAGGTTTCACCGTGAGACTGAAGTCTACCTATCACGTAATCATCGAGAAGAGTCTTCGTGTGTTCTTTTTGATAATCCTTCTTTCCCAAGTGATCTCCTCTCCATTATACCGAGGATAGATGTTCCTTTATCTCCTCAAATTCTAATTTTCTGAAATCTTCTTCCTCAGTGATCGTGCCTATATCCAAGGATCTTGCATCCAATTCATCCTCTTCAGCCCTTTTAAGCCCTCTCAAAGATAGTTGTATAGCCTCATCCAAATTCATGTCTCTTTCGTATTCCTGGGTGAAAACTTCTTGAACCTCTTCTCTATTACTCCCAATGCTGACAGCTTTATAGGCCATGTTCGCTCCACTCGGATCTGTTTCGTACATATGCGTTCCGTTATCATCGATCCCAGCAACGAGCAAAGCAGTTCCGAAAGGACGAACACCCCCGTATTGGGTATAAGTCTGCTTGTAGTCAGATACCTGTTTAACCAAGCTCTTAACATCTATCCTTTCATTATAAGAGACCCTATTGATCTGAGCTATAGTCCTCGCTTGATCGACCAAAATACGTGAATCTGCGACCAATCCAGAAGTGGCTATACCTATCTTTTTATCTATCTTGTAAATCTTTTCTATCGACTTGGGCTCGACAAGTTCACTCGGAACGTCTTTATCGACCACTAAAGCTACACCGTCTTTTACCTTCACGCCGACCGTAGTCGTACCTCTGCTCACCGCTTCTCTCGCATACTCTACTTGGAAGAGGCGACCGTCCGGCGAAAAGACCGTTATTCCTCGATCATATCCCATTTGGCCTGGCTTCATTCTCTTTCACCAATCGTCATAATAAACAATGTGGTTATAAACCTTACCCTACCTAATTATAGTAAAATACATGACATTTTTTTACTCGTTCGAGCATAGCCAGAAAAGGTAAAAAATTAAAGAGGGAAGGGGGGAGGTTATCTTGAAGGAGTGAAGCCCTCTTCTCCCTTTAAAAAAAAAGGGAGGGAGGGTGACTATCGTGAGGGACGATGATACTTCTTTGTACATATGCACTATCATGCAAGGGTATATTTATATGTTTTGACCACTTTTCAACAAATCTGTGAAGAATCCGATTCCTCTAACATCCCAAAGTAACTATAACTTTGTAATTAATAAAATCTTCGGTGGGAAAACAAAGATTGTCTGAGCAGACCAACTCATCGATGATAACACAGGCCCCATAACTTAAATATTGACTGTTGTCTATTCGTAAAATATGTTCACACAAGAAGATGGTGAATATGCGGTCAAGCTTGCTCGAAAAGCGATAGAGTGCGCTGTAAAAGATGAAAAACTTTCTTTTAAAAAAACACCGGAAAAGTTCGAAAAAGAGATGGGAGCCTTCGTCACTATCAATAAACATCCATCAGAAGATCTCAGAGGATGTATAGGTTATCCCGAACCTACATATCCATTGAAGGAGGCGATAATCAGAGGTGCCCAGAGCGCCACGAGAGATCCCAGATTTTCTCCTCTGAGGGAAGATGAATTGGATTCCGTTATCGTAGAGGTGAGTCTTCTGACACCTCCCGAAAAACTAGATTATGAAGAGCCTAAAGAACTGCCCGAAAAGATCACCTGTGGTAAAAACGGTCTTATAGTTTCTAAGGGAACAAGAAGAGGGCTTTTGCTCCCTCAGGTATCCGTCGACCAAGATTGGGACGAAGAACAGTTCTTGGACCACACCTGTAGAAAGGCCGGTCTTCCTCATAACGAGTGGAAAAAAGGAGATTGTAAAATAGAGGTATTTGAAGGAGTCATATTCAAAGAAGAAGAACCCTATGGAGATG
Organism: Thermoplasmatota archaeon; assembly: GCA_018334835.1. GTDB lineage: Archaea > Thermoplasmatota > Thermoplasmata > Halarchaeoplasmatales > Halarchaeoplasmataceae > Natronoplasma. The sequence continues at coordinate 9,167 of JAGXLF010000021.1, forward strand.
TCGTTAAAAGGGATATAGATGATAATTAAAGGGACCGCCTATATCAGAGGGAGTTACGAAAATTGCTACATAGGTATCGAAGATGGGAAGATCGATTTTGTAAAAAAGAGCTTGAAAACTAACAAGGAAGTCGAAAAGTTCGATGGCGTAATACTTCCGGCAGGAATAGATATGCACGTCCATTTTAGAGAGCCTGGTATGACGGAAAAAGAAGATTTTTACAATGGTTCAGTCAGTGCCGCTTATGGAGGAATAACTGCTGTGATGGATATGCCCAACAACGATCCCGCTATAGACAGCCACTCGAGGTTGGAAAAAAAGATAAAGATCGGGAGGAAGAAATCGGTCATCGATTTTGGACTCTACGGCTTGATGTGTGAAAACGTTGAGAAGATGGCGGAACTGACCGACTTCTTCAAAGTTTACATGGCGTCCTCCACCGGAGATCAAAAGATAGGTCAAGAAGAACTGAAGAGGTGGCTCAAAAAGGCCTACTCTCATGATGTGAAAGTCGCTTTTCACTGCGAAGATGAGGATCTCTTCTACGAACCAGGGGAAAACCTAGCAGAACACAACGAACACAGGCCATTGGAGAGTGAACTGGAAGCCATAGAGGAATTGAAAGGCCTCCCTGAGGGGGACAAATACGTCTGCCATCTCACTTCAAAAAAGAGTTTAGATAGAACAACAGATCATGGTTTCTTGAGTGAAGTCACTCCCCACCATCTATTCCTCAGTGAAGAAGCATTTCTAGGGCCCTTCGGTAAAGTAAATCCGCCTCTCAGAAGTGAAGGGGATAGATACTCTATTTGGGAAGCTTTCGAGAGGGGAGAACTTAATTTTATAGCCAGCGACCACGCCCCTCACCTAGAGGAAGAAAAGGAAGAATTTGCGGACGCTCCGTCTGGAGTTCCAGGTGTTGAAACTTTATATCCTCTGTTGCTGAATTCTGTAAGTAGAGGAAAGATCGACCTCTCCACTGTTATCGAAGCATTAGTTCTGAACCCCGCTGAGAGGTTGGGCCTGAAAAGAGGGAAGATCAAAGAGGGTTACGATGCAGAACTCGTCAACATAGATTTTAGAGATGCGGAGAAGATCAGATCTGAAAAACTCCATTACAAATGCGGATGGACGCCTTTTGAAGGATTCCAGGGGATATTTCCTCAAAATGTCATCTCGAAAGGCGAGTTCTTAGTTAAGGATAGAGAGTTCATGGGAGAAAAAGGAAGGGGAGAATATATAGGTGACAACTAAAATCATAAGAAACGTGAATAGGAGAGTGTTATATTGGAGAAAGAGACCTATGTAGAAGATTTAGTCGAAGGCGATGAGGTGAATGACAGATTCGCGATTAAAGAAAAATCTCCTCCGAAGGAATATGCCAAAGGATGGTATTTCAGGTTGGTCGTGGGAGACAAAACGGGTAAGATACCTTTGGTCTATTGGGGAGGACACGAAGAGAAATTCGTCAGAAAATTATATGAAAGCCTCAAAGCTGGAGAGGTAGTAAATATAAATGGAATCGTCAGCTCTTACCGTGGAGAGATCCAGATATCGATCAATGAAGAAGAACTCCACGGCATCGAAAAATCTGTATGCGAAGATTATGATTCAGACGAATTTATACCTTCGAGTCCGAGAGATATAGAAGAGATGTTCACTGAACTGCTCCGCTTGGCTAGAACGATCGACGAGGAAAACCTCTATGAAGTCGTCTCTTCTTTCCTGAGAGACGAAGATTTTGTAAAGAAATTTAAGAAGGCACCTTACAGTAAAAAATACAATCATAACTATATCGGTGGACTTTTAGAACATACTTTGATCGAAAGTCAGATAGCGGATAATCTCGCAGACATATATCCTGAATTAGATAGGGATCTGCTTCTATCCTCGGCTATATTGCACGACATGGGAAAAGTCAAAGAGTATGAAACGGACACGTCTATAGAACTCACTAACGAGGCGCAATTGATGGGCCATACCGTCATATGCGAAAGGATGGTCAAAGATAGGACAGATGATATACCTGACTTTCCGGAAGAGTTGGCTCTGGAATTATCTCACATAATACTGTCACATCACGGGGACTATGAATGGGGTAGTCCTAGAAGCCCAAGATTGGAAGAGGCCGTAGCTCTTCACCACATCGATCTACTCGCTGTCAGGATGAGCGGTTTTCTCCAGGCTAAGGAAGAATTCCAGTCCGAAGACGAAGAGATGATATACGTTTCAAAAGAAGGCGTGAAGAGACCGATATTCAACAGATGAAGCTTTCCTAGTCTCCTCTCTCGAGATCGAAACCGCACGCCTCCAATATCTCTTTCTGCTTTTCGGGATCGTCGTACCACTGCCCCCATTTCCTTGAGATGTGCTCGGTCCAGCTGTAGTCTTCATAGGTATACTCATCAGAGCTGTCTCCTTTTAATGATATCTTCGCGTCGAGTTTTCGGTAGTAATCCTCTTCAAGGTAACCTTCATCCATCTCCTCCATAGCTTTCTCTATCTTTTTTTCTGAGAATTCAGGATACTCGTCTTCAAAGAGCACAAAATCTAGGGGATATCTAGGTCTGGTCGGAGGATCTTCAGCAGGATATCCCACAACCAACTGTACCAACGGGAAGACCTTATCTGGAAGATCGTACTTTTCCTTGAGATTTCTCGCGGTTCTAACAGGTGAGCCTAGGTAACAGGTACCCAATCCCATGCTTTCGGCCGCGATCACCATATTTTGAGCCATGTAAGAGGCATCTTGAATACCAAAAAGCAGTAGAGTAAGATCGTTAGTGATCAAGTCCCAGTCTCTCTTTTCCATCATCTTCTCAAGTTTGTAGATATCAACACATATCGTGAACATAACAGGCGCTCCAAAAGGTATATCGTCTTTCTCCCTTTCCATTATCACGCTGTACATCTGAGAAACGAAAGCAGCCTGTCTTCCCGCTTTAACTATCTTCTCTATATCTTCATCCGGAAGACTTTCATCTTCGTATTTCCTGATCGACCTATGACTCATGAGGGTTCTTATCGTTTCATTCAACATATTCTACACCGCACCATGATTTGAAGAAATGTATATCAAATTATCGTTTTATCATGCTGAGACGTTGATATGTAAAAGTTTTTAATATATAATCAAACTATCGTTTTGATATGTTCCAAACGAGAGTGTTGAGTGATCTAAGTCCGGAAGAGATCAGAGAACTTTTGAAAGATATGGGATGCGATAAGAGAGGTATAGAGATAATGGCTCCGAAGGCGGATATGATCCTCATCTCTGCAAAAGGCCTCGATTCTAGAGGTGCTAACATACTAAAACAAGAATTTCTCTCCGCGGGGGGAGAAGTCGCGGTCCCATGGGAAGCCTTAGATCTTTCCGAAGAAAAAAGCGATATCTTGATGATGGGGACTCCTTCTCAATATGAAAGAGTGAAAAAGAAGCTGAAGGAACAGCCGTTCGATCTACCCAAACTTGCTGAAGAGATGGATAAATCGATCAAAAATTATTACAAAAAGTCTGTTCTGCCGTGGGATCACGAAGGATGCCAGATCATGGGCGTTCTGAACGTCACTCCCGATTCGTTTTATGATGGTGGAGAATACAATAGAGTAGAAAAGGCTGTCGAGAGAGGAGTTTCGATGGCAGAAAAAGGAGCAGATATTATCGATATAGGAGGAGAAAGTACCAGGCCTGGAAGCAAAAGGATATCTGTCCAGAAAGAGATGGAGAGGATCTTGCCCGTTATAGAAGATTTAGACAGCAGGTTGGAAATTCTCTTGTCGGTCGATACCTACAAACCAGAAGTGGCAGAGGAGGCAGTTAAAGCCGGCGCCGATGTTGTGAACGATGTCTTCGGACTGAGGAAGGAAGGTATGGCAGAAAAGATAGCAGAGTTGGACGTGCCCGTCATCATAATGCACATGCAGGGCGAACCAAAAAACATGCAGAAGGATCCTCAATACGAAGATGTACTCAACGATATATCATCATACTTCTATGAAAGGATCAAAGTTGCTAAAGATCGCGGTATAAGAGAGGAAAACATAATCCTCGATCCCGGGATAGGTTTCGGAAAAAAACTGCAGCACAATCTTGAGATCATAGATCGATTGGACGAGTTATGTTCGATCGGTCCACCTATCGTATTGGGTGCTTCTAGGAAGAGTTTCTTGGGCGAAGTGCTTGGAAAAAAAGCGGAGAACAGGCTGTACGGCTCTCTAGCGGTTGCAGCTCTCGCCGTTGAAAAAGGTGTATCTATCCTTAGAGTTCACGATGTGATGGAAACCAAGGACGTCGTTAAGACTGTAGAATCTTTAGAGAGGTTTAAGATAGATCAATGAGCCCAGGGATGAATAGAAAAAGAAAAAATTAATAACCCCTTTTCTTAATTCAGTATATGGTCGCGGAAGAAAAAATATCAAAGATTTTTGAAGAATACAATAAAGAAGATATCACTATCGCTACTGTCTGTTCTCATTCCAGCATGCAGAGATTTGATGATGCTAAGAAAGAAGTTTTCAATACTGTAGGGATCGCCTTTGATGAAAGACCGAAATTTTACGATCTATACCCTCAAGAGATCAACTTCGGGATAGAAAAAGACAAATTGGATAAAATCATAACGTGATAACGATGTTGACTTTAGTCTTAGCGGATTGTGAGGTTGAAGTCGAGGCCGAAAATATAGATTCTGTCAGGTCTAAACCCGAAGTGGTACACTTTCCCCTCCTTTTGTCCCAAGATTCTGGACTTGCAGAAGAAAGAGAATTGAGGACTATCCTTCATACTAGAGATGGAAAAATCTTTCAGTTCGAGTCAGACGCTTACATACCGGATTCTTTAGAAAAGTTCAAAAAACTGCTCATCGAAGCCACCAAAGGAAATACTACTCCAGAAGGTGTCCGGGTGTTTGAGAAAGGGCTGATCGAGACTTTAGATGAACAGTTCGGAAAAAAAATTGTGATGACTCCGAAGGGGGGAAAAGAAGATCCTACAGATATATTTTCACGCGCGGAGGATTACGTGGTCGTCATAGGAGGGTTCAGAAAAGGTGACTTTGAATCTCCAGTATACGAGTGGGCAGAAAAACAAGTTTCCATCTCGGATAGGTTGATGAAACCCTGGTCGGTTACCGCGGAGATATTGGTAGGCTACAGATATTGTTCATTTGAATAGCTTGGCGATGTTCTCGTCGTAAGGAACGTCCATGGTGTTTGATACAGGCTGACACTTGCTCCTGGTCAGGAACGCTATCGGTGAATAATCCATCTCGGAAAAGGACTCCCAGTTCGCCATGCCTTTGGCGATGATCAGGTCCGCTCTTTCCAGCTTTTCTTTCACCTTTTTGGTTAGGAGATCAAAATCTACGCCTACAGCATACCCTCCGGTCGTTTCCAGCTGATCGGCGATCTCATCGATACCGTATTCCAAAGCTTCCTTCATAGTCGCATCGGTCAGGATCGGTTCTCCTTTGACAACCACGGTAAGATGAATCTTGTAATCTTTTAATTTTTTCAATAAAAGTGTGTCGAAAACGATTTCTCCTGCATTGTCCGTGAAATAGACCAACTCGTTTCCTTCTTCGAGGATCCTTTCTATCTCTTCAGTATCATCCTGGGCTAGACCCTGGTCAATTATGTCTTCAAATTTTTCAATCAGAAATTTAGGAGAATTGATATCCTCTCGATAACCGAAGTCAAGTACGTTACCAGCTATAGCTACAAGGACAGCTTCCCTGAAACCTTTCTCAGCTATCTCCTCCGCTCTTGGAAGGAGTTCCTCCGCCGCTTCGTTACTCCTCTTTTTGACTTCGGAATAAGGATCATCAGTGCCCAATATCTGATTGACTTTTTCGTGCACCTCAGTAGCGACCTCAGCCGAGACCGCGTCCTCTTCAAAATCTTCATTCAGAATCGAAAGAACGGACTCTATGACATCGCGCTCTTTCTCGTCATCCACGAGTCTGGCCTCGTAGATACATCTCTTCAAAAGACAGGGGACACACTCAGGATGGATCTTCAATTACAATTCCCCGCTAGCCAATTTCTCGTTTATCTCTTCCGAGTTTAGATGGCCTTCTACAGTTATGTCTATATCATCTTCTTCCAGTCCTTCCATACTTGCGAGACTTTTCTTTATGTTAACGGCAAGTTGTACCCCCATAGGGCAGAACGGGCTCGTGGGAGTGAATGTCAAGCTCACCGAATCGCTTTCAGCTTCGATATCCGAAACCAAACCCATGGAATAGACATCTGTTCCGGTCTCGGGATCCATGACCTGTTTTAGCCTCTCTACAACTTTTTCTTTTTCTGGCATTTTATAACCCCGTGATGTTTTAGTTCGTTTCAAACTAAGATAGAAGGGTTATATAAATAACGGGGTCGTATTTCGTTCGAAAGTACCGAAGTTTTTATAAATTTTCAATCCAATCCATCGATATGGAAGATTCGACCGATGTGCAAAGCAGAGTAGCCGAAAAGAGATTCAAACTGACCCGGGTGGGAGTAACCGGAGTGAAGAAACCTATAGTCGTCAAAAGACCCTGGGGCGAGAGGACTCTCAACGCAACTTTAGATATCTACGTAGATCTTCCCTCGGATCAAAAGGGGTCTCATATGTCTCGGAACGTTGAGGTCTCCGGTGAGTTGGTGGACAAAACTGTTAGAGAGCCAGTCGATGGCTTGGAGAATCTTGCCGCTAGGATGTGTGAACTTCTCCTAGAGAGACATGAATACGCTTCTTATTCCGAAGTGGACATAAGATCGGATTATTTTTTAGAGAGGGATGTATCAGGAAGAAAAAAAAGCCTTGAAAATTATCAGATAAGGGCTAAAGGAGAGGGGTACAAAGACGGAGAGGTCAAAAAATTCGTCGGAGTCACGGTGACAGGTTGGACCACATGTCCCTGTGCGATGGAAGGAGTCAGAGAAAAATTCGAAGAGAAATATGACGAAATTTCTGATCAACTGAAAGATATGCCCGTCATAACCCATAACCAGCGGAATAATACCACTTTGATGATCGAAGTGCCCTCAGATAGGGAAGTAGAGGTGAACGATCTGATCGATATAGTAGAAGGCTCCCTTTCCGCTCCAACCCACGAAATATTGAAGAGAGATGACGAAGCGAACATAGTGATCCAAGCGCATGAAAATCCAAAATTCGTTGAAGACGTAGTGAGAGATATTCTCTCCAAGATATTAAAAAATTATGATGATTTCCCCGACTCCACTCATGTCGAAGTCAGAAGTGAGAGCGAGGAATCCATACACAAACATAACGCTTTGGCGGAAAGGGTAACTACCTTTGGGAAATTGAGAGAGTGATCTTCGATTCGTGATAAACCTAACTTTCCTCTATCTTCTTCTCGAATATCTCTCTAAGGTATTTCATCGGTACACTTCCCGCGTACAGTATCGTATCGTGGAAGAATTTCTCACTGAAATCATCACCCATCTTCTCTTTCACATCTTCTTTTAACTCTTTGATCATCTTTTTTCCTAAAAGGTAACTCAACTGGTAAGCTGGATTTTGGGTGTATCTCTTGACCTCTTTTTCAGCATCTTGCCTATCCATCCCGACATTATCAACTAAATAATCCACAGCTTCCTCAAATGACATCTTTCCGGTACTCAGCCTCACGTCGACTATTATCCTAGCGGCTCTCCAAACGATGTCTTTAGATTGTATAAGTCTAGCTTCTGGAGTATCGTCAAATCCGTGATCTTTCATCATCTCTTCGCAGTAGTGGGCCCATCCTTCTACGGTCTCTGTAGCGTGTGAAAATATTCTGAACACGTCATCGTTAGTGGTCGCCGCAGCCAGCTGTAAATGATGACCTGGATATCCTTCATGAACTGTTGTATTCCTAACGTCCCAGTAGGAATAATTGCTCAGATTACTTTCCTCATTCGGAGGTGTTACAACATAAATACCTTTTTTCGTTTCATCGAATTTTGCAGGGGATATATACGCAGCGAACGGGATGATGTTCCTCATGTATTCCGGTGTTTCCATCACCTCTATCTCTTCACCTTCGGGTATCGTAGCTAGATCATTCTCCTCGATGAAGTCCTTTGCGTCTTCGAGCCCTTCCTCGTACCATCCCAATGCATCCCCAAAGTTTTCTGGAGTTTTAGATTCGACTTTTTCAACAGCCTTTTGAACATCGCCTTCGGAATCTATCTTTTCGGCGTATCTTTTCATATCATCTTTCGCCTCTTCAAGCAATTCTTCTCCTATCTTATGTATCTCTTCAGAATCGTATCCGAGGTCTCTCTTTTCTAATAGGTCTTCAAATTTTTCCTCTCCTATAGTGTAATCTTCGCTAGCATCTCTTCTAAGATCTTTTAAATCATCTATATATTGCTCTAGGGCCTCGTCCGCTTTGTTCGTAGCTTCGTTTACCTTTTCAAGTTTCTCTTCACCAAGACCTTTCTCTTTCGCCAGCATCTGGACGAGTTTGAAAAGCATCGGTAACTGCTCGGCAGATTCGATAGCCATATCTATCCACAACCTCACTGGGTCTTCAAGCCTAGATCTTTCCTCTTCCAGTACCCTAGGAACCTCTTCGATCCTCGATATTATGCTCTCCAACCTTTCTTCGATTGGGGCGAACTCCCTTTTGAGTAGTAGAAGAAGTGAAGATCCGATGAGGTTCGGTGCATTAGGAGCCTGTTCCCACTGCCTTAGTTCTTTCATAGAGAAAAGACGCAGTTCAAATATATGGAGACCCAATTTTTTAGCTATCTTGTTTTCTCGATCCAGCTCTTTCTGGTCGAAATCTTTCAACTCTTCTAACCAATCTTCCATGAGTTCTATATCTTCTACAAATTTTTCTCTAGTGACTTCAGGAAGTCGGTGATCATGTTCGTGAATACCCAGATGTGTCGCCATAGTCGGATTTCTCTCGATGAAAGTTTCGAAAATTTCCTCCTCAAATTCCTCAAACTCTTCGTTTATATCCATATTATTCGCCTTTCCAAGTGATGAGATATCTGTTATTTAATTCCTGTTCCTCAAAAATTTCAGAGAAACCGGACCATCTTATATCCATCCTCTCCGTTGGTGTAGAAATCTTTCAATCTATCAGTTATCTGAAATCCTCTGTTCCGATAGAAACTGATCGCTCTTTTACTACTCACCCTTACCTCTAGGACTATCTTTTTTATACCTATCGAGGAACTTATCTCTACGAACCTCTGCAGTAGCCTACTACCGATGCCTCGATTTCGAAAAAGAGGATGGACCGCCAACATCAAAACTCTAACGGTTTCTGGGTCGATGATCATGCCGCAGATGAAACCTCTGATTTCCCCGCTTATCTCATAGACTTGAAAACCATCATTCCACATCTCTTTTATAGTTAAAAATAACTCCGTGTTATATTCCTCCTTCAACGATATGTCCGCTATGTTTCGGACCTTCTCTAGATCCTCTTTTTTGAATCTTCTAATCAACGGCATGTTTATTTGTAAGAGATAAAGCAGGCATAAATACCATTTGTCCATACCGCGAATTATTCTTACGTTCTCATAGATTTTTACAGAGAGTATGGATGTCCACGATTATTGTAAAATTTGATATACGGTTGTGCTAAAAATATTCGATCGCTTCCCGATTATAGCAAAAACCTTATGTATATGCATAATTGTGCAAGCGTACTAACGGGTTTGTTAATGTTAGACAAAGAGACGGTGACTATACGAGCGATATACGAATCAGAAAAGGATCGTGAACCCGGGCTGAATCAGATCGATGTATTTCAGGAGTGTGTGGAGAGAGCAAAAGACCATATCGAAGATGAAAGAGTGAAAGAATGTTTGGATAGGGCACAAAGATTAAAAAGCGATTCATAAAATTTCAAAAATCACGATAATCACCCTCCCTCCTTTTTTCTTTTTCCGAGATGGCTTTTAATCCCTGCAGAACTACCTTCTTTCCAAGACTAGATCTTTCTATCGTGGGCATCTTGTGGATGACTTTTTCTTTTATCCTTCCTCTGTCCACAAGCAGATCGAACTGATTCAAACCCATTGAACCGCCGATAGAGATATGGGCTGGATCGTAAAGGTTGATCAGATTAGATATGGCCGTGACGTTGTAATCTATTACTTTCTCCACTACGGGTTTCAACTCCTCATCTCCCTTTTTATATTCTTCAAAAAACGCTTGAGCGCTGTCAAATCTTCTGCCGACCTCTCGTTCCGCTAGTCTAGGCAAGTTCTTTCCAGAGCAGAGTGCTTCCCAGTGTCCTGTTCCCCCACATCCACATTCTCCTTCATCAGCGATCTTCATGTGACCCACCTCGGCGAAGTTGTTCGTAGCTCCTTGGATCAACGAGCCGTCCGCTATAACTCCGGCTCCGATCCCAGTACTCAAAGTAAGGTAGAGAAGGTTTTCAGCTGACGTTCTCCCGTAAGTGTATTCTCCGAGAGCAGCAGCATTACAGTCGTTGATCAGTACTACTTTTTCGAAAAATTTTTCAAAAGGTCTCAATATCTGTATCCTGTTTTCTGGAAGGTTTGGAGGAAAAATATATCCTTCATTTTTATCTATAGGTCCGGCAGCAGCTACAAAAACCTCTTTCTGATCGACTTTGTCTCTCAAGGTTTCAAGTTCTTTTTCTATATTCCGGAAGAAAGACTCAGTGCTTCTTTCTTTTATTTCTTCGAGATCGTTATCTACTGTTCCTATCAGGACATTAGTAGCCCCTATGTCCACACATAGATATGACATGTTTTTTGAATATACTAATCTGTTAATAAGGTTTATCAGCTGAGCGAGCTAAAAGGGTATATACCACCTCGGAAATGGAATATCACAACTAAGAAGGAGGTGAAACCATGGATGAAGAGAACACCGTATTTATCGGTAGTAAAGAGACCATGAGTTACGTTATGGCTCTATTGACGCAGTTCAACAGCGGAAGTGACGAGGCAATCATAAAGGCGAGAGGAAGATCGATAAGCAAAGCCGTAGATGTGGCAGAGATAACCAAAAATCGCTTTTTGAAGGATTCGAAAATAACGGACATAAAGACCGATACAGAAAAATTGGATAACGAGGAAGGCGGGACCACTAACGTCTCTTCCATAGAGATAACCATGAAAAAATAGAGATCCAAAGCGAAGATGCCTGAAAATAGAGAAACCAGACGATCA
>JAGXLF010000004.1 GCA_018334835.1 Thermoplasmatota archaeon
TGATAATGAACTCCAGACATGTAGAAAAAGCTAAAACTGAACTTCAGTTCAAGAGCTTCATTTATTATTTAAGAGAATAACTCCCGCCTTCGATCCTAATAGTTTTTCCTTCTGTAAGAGCCTCAGCGACCTTCTTCCTGGCGGATTTCAGATCATTCCAAAGCGTTTTTCTACAGACGCCCATCTCTCCAGCAGCCTCCTCTTGAGTGAGATTTTCTCTGTCAACCAGTCTCAAAGCTTCAACTTCTTCCACCTTCAAGCTGATCGTTTGGATTTCTTCGTCTGTTTCAGGAGAGAAAACTCTCTTGTCGGGGACCTTTGCGACTCTTCTCTTTCCCCTTCTGCGTCCTCTTCTCTTACCTCTTCTACGCCTTGGCATCGTGTGTAACATTCCGCTTCTAAATAATAACAGTTTTCATTCATCTAGAAATAAAGATAAAGAAAAAAAGGTTTTTACTCGGTCAGTTCGTCTAGCCTTTTTTCTACTAACTCTAGCTCTTCTTCCAGCTGATCTGCATATGCTTTCAGGTCTTCAATTTCATCTTCCTCTGTATATTCACCGTAGTAAGCTCTTTGTCCCTCTGTTGTTCTAGGTGCTCTCCGAACCGGAAAAGGTCTTTCCACCGGGGCTATCGGAGGTGCTCTTCTCAAACCGCGTCCTCTTCCACCTCTGAAACCTCTAGCTAATCCTCTTCCGATCCCACGGCCTCTACCTCTTGCTAGACCGCGGCCTCCTGCTTTCGTAAAACCTGGTGTAGAATGACCAGTACAGTAACCGAGTCCTCTTCCTGTTGCAGGACCTAATCCTTCGGGTCCGGTTCCATCTCCTCTTGGCATGTTGATCACATTAGTACTATTATGAGAATAAATATTTAAAGTTTTTGTACATATGAGTAAAATTTTAATACCTATGTACATTAGCATAACTGTGATAAAATGTCCGATGTTAGAGAAAATGTAAGAGATTTTAAAAGAGCAAAAAAAGCACTAATGGAAATCGACGAACATGCAATGGGTGAATTTTCTGATTTTATGGATGAAGTCCTAGAGGAGAAACATCTAGATGTTAAGACTAAAGAACTGATCGCATTGACCACGGGGATCACCGCTAGGTGTAAGTATTGTATCGACATCCATACTGAGAAGGCTCTAAAGGCCGGAGCGACCAAAGAAGAGATACTAGAGGCGGCGTTTGTAGCGATAATGATGGGCGGCGGACCGGCTATGACTTACGTAGCTGAACTAAAAAAGGCTTTAGATGAATTCGAATAGGAACTCATCTATCTCTTTTTCCTTTTTTAAACACCCTCTTTCTCTTGTATCATTTATTTGATATTCACATTCTTTCCTTTCACCCGTTTTTAAGTAATGGTAGTAATGTTCTGTCCATTTAATTTTTTTTAAGTTTTACTAGAGTTTTCTCACTAATATGATGCTCTATTTCACAGGCATCCAATTTCGCCTGCTTTTTCTCTAAACCTATTCTCCGAAAAGTAAAAATATATAGGTTGCAATAATTTTAAATTTTACTATGTCTGCTCAAAGAATATAAAAGCATTCCAGAAAAGTCCTAGGTATAGTTCTCTTTGAATATGCAATAGGAGTGTGTGATCCACTCTATCGCTATAGAATCTCAATGTTATTCCTACATTCCTTCCTTTTTATTATATCTTACATAACATATTAGAAGTTGAGGGGTATTTATTAGGGTGAAAAGTCAGTCCTTTTACTATAAATGAGAGTAGAAATTATCACAGCTGGAACTGCAATCCATCTACCGAACCCCGGTATAGCCCAACCATCTTCAGAAACTATCCTTCCTTCTGTTTCCATCCTAATATCTTCAAAATCATCTTCGATCTCTATTTGTCCGCCTTCCCAGTTTACGTAATAATAAAAATCTTCTAGATGTCCTTCCTTTCCATCATCTACCCAGCTCGTAAATCGAAGTGCATCCCGGAAATAAAATTGATCGTTCACTAGATCTATGTTAACCCATCCACCCGAACCGTTTTCAGAGACAAATTTTGTTCTTATCCAACCGTGTCCTCCCCATCTTTGCCCTCCACGGTCGTAAAGCACGCCGAGCTCCATCCAAGCAGGTATCCCTACTGCTCTTGAAAGCGAAGCATACAGGAAAGATTGTTCGTCGCAATCTCCAGTCTCACTTTCTAAAACCCAGACAGCATGTTTGGGCAAACGCCCAGTTTCCCCTATTTCATAGTCAATATTTTCATTTATCCAACCATAAATCGCTCTTGATTTATCATACACGTTGTCTTCACCTTGTACGATATCTTCAGCTTTTTCTTTGATTGCAGAGTGATTTGGTTCGATCATCACATCTGGTTGATCATCATCATTCCGATCAACGCGATTCCCATCGTTGTCTTTTACATTCCATTGATTTTTGTTATACTGTTCTTTCAAATCTTCTGAAATATCGTCGACCGTTCCCGATTCCTCTCCAGAATAATCCCAGGAAACGGTCTTAGTTCTCACGGAATAATCAATCTGTATCTCTTCTGAATCTTGAGAATCTATTTCACGATCCCAAGATTTCCAATCAGACCCATATTTCTGATGGATCTCAGGTTCAATATTTGGACTCATATCATCTATATATTGGATGTTATTTCCCGAGATGTTATAAGGTACAGCCAATGTTAGATTATAATCCATTGAGTTTCCTCCTCTATTACCGATATTTATACTCCTCCGTATAGTGTAATCCGCTTTTTCTGGATATACTCTTCCAACGCCCCACGGACCATTAAAGAAATCCATTATCGGTCCTAAAAATAATGCAGTTAGGATCAAGAAAGCGATCAACAAAACTACCACTCTTTGTATGTAAGAAGTTCCTTTTTTCCCTCTCCGTTTCTCTCGAGTAGAGCTTCTCGGAGCAAATCTTTTATCACGATAGTAATCTTCACCGTCTGTTTTTTCCATTGAACAAAATAGGATATCGGTTTTATATAATGATTAGGCATCATCCTCTTGTTTGACTTCCTCTATCTTATCTTCTATGACTTCTGGAAAGATCTCATTGTAAACGTACAGGATCAAAAAACTTCCGTATATGAATCCTATCAATAGAACTGCAAATGATGCAGAAAGATTTTCATATCCGAAGGTCCAAACAAAAGTCATCATGAAGGCATGAATACCACCCAAAAGTAAAGATCTACCAAAATATCTCCAAAACTCCCCTAAACTACTTCCATAGCCTATAATACCTCCAGTAGAGGCCCCGACGAAAGTGTAGTTGCAAGATATCAAAAACACGAACAATATAGTTGTGATATCTAAGGATGGCAACCCAGCTGAATAGGCGAACGTGAAGACCATCATAGCCGCTATACCTGTCCCAAAGGCTAACCCGTAAAAAGAAGAGTCGTAATTCAACCTGAATGGTTTTTGGATCATGGCAAAGAGCTTTATGGTCTCCACCAAAAGAACGATAGCAAAAGCCCATACCATCTCATCTAAGGGAAAATAAAGTGAAAAAAATCCTACAAACATCCCTACACCGAGTCCAGCTAGTACCATGAATAGAGCTTTGTTTGCCTTGAAATATCTCTCGAACTCGCCGAGGAAGTAGTAAAGAACGACCAAAGCGGGGATGAAAACGACAATTCCCAATATAGTGGGTGGGCTAAACATGAATGTTAGATATCTAACTAAAGAGGGATCTCCTCAACAGTGTGATATTCTGGACCTGTTTTCTTCAATATGCTTTTCTTGAGAGTTAGCTTATCCACTTTCCAAGTTGTGAAATCCTCATCCTCGTATTTTTCTATCGTGCTTTTCAATTTTTCCTTGTTCTTTCCACCTTTCACTCTAGCCACGGTGATATGGGGGGAAAATTCTCTATCATCTCTCTCAAATCCCAATGGAACGAGTTCTTCTTCGACTCTGTGAGCTACATCGGCTAGAAGGGTAAAATCTTCATCTTTCGATGTTTGGGTCTCCTCTGAAGATACTTCAGATCCAATCCAGACCACTTTCATAAAACCCAGATGTGGAAAGGCACCTGTACCTTTTAGATCGATCTTGAAGGGGTCATAGGGCTCTAGAGCAAAATTAGTTTTTTCCACTATCTCATCGACCATTTCTTCTTCAGTATCTCCTAGAAATTTGACTGTCATGTGTAGCTGGCTGGGATCGACCATATTGAGAGGAGCGCCCGTTCTCTCCAACTCGTCTATGAACTCATGCATCTTCTCTGTCGGCTCTACATCTATCGAAATGAATCCTCTAAATGTCATGGGCTCCTATCAAAAAGGCCTTTCTTAATTCTTTCGGGAGTTATTGCTCAACTCTTCCTCTCAATAACTCCACCTAACATTTATATCGTAAACGCACTTGAAGTGACTAAAAGGTGTCAAAGATGGCAAGAGGAGACAGAGCGAATGATGAGCTGCGTGAGACTTCTATAAAACCACACTATCTCGAAAATCCAAAGGGATCAGCACTGATAGAGACCGGGAAGACCAAAGTTATCTGTACTGTGATGGTAGAGGAGTCCCTACCGCCTTGGATAAACGAGGAAGAAGCGGACCATGGTTGGCTTACCGCAAAGTACGGAATGCTCCCGGGTAGCGGAGAAGAACGGATAAGAAGAGAAAGAAGGGGAGCAAAAGGCAGAACCAAGGAGATACAGCGATTGATAGGGAGAAGTCTCAGAGCCGGCATAGATTTAAAGAAAATAGGTCCGAGGACTCTATGGATAGACTGTGACGTTCTTCAAGCCGATGGAGGCACAAGAACCGCTTCTATAACAGGAGCGTGGGTCGCTTTAAAACTGGCTGTCCAGAGGATGATCGATGATGGAGATATCGATGAGGATCCGATGAAAAGGCAGGTAGCAGCTACGAGTGTCGGCGTCATAGAGGATGAAGAAAGACTCGATCTCTGTTACGAGGACGATTTTAACGCAGACGTTGATATGAACGTGGTGATGGACCATGAAGGGAACTTCATAGAAGTTCAGGCTACAGGAGAAGAGGCAGTTTTCACGAGAGAACAGCACGATAAACTTCTTGATCTTGCTGAAAAAGGTATAAAAGAACTTTTAGAGGCCCAGAAAAAGGTATTAAAGTGAGTTTTCACACAGACACTTCAAAACTTTTACCTTCTTTTTCAACATAATCGAATAATTTATCGTAAATCTCGTGGTAGGAAAGCGTTTCGGTATCGCACAGTAATATCAGCTTTCTTTTAGCCCTGGTCAAACTAACGTTTAACCTTCTCAGATCTCTCAAAAATCCTATAACCCCTCTATCGTTGCTCCTGGTAAGGGACAGGACGATCACCTCTTTTTCTCTTCCCTGAAAACCGTCCACGGTGTCTATCTCCAATTCCTCCTTCTTCACTTTATTTCTGATCAGGTCTGCCTGATCTTTGTAAGGAGTGATTATCCCTATATCGGCAGCTTCTATACCAACATCTACATAGCTGGTAACAAGACTTTCAGCTAAGACGGCTTCTCCTGGGTTTTCTTTCGATGTTGAACCGGCCCTCGTCCTTTCGGACATCTCACCCTGAGTATCGATCAACGATATAGGTACTTCCGGATCGAGAACTTTTTCGAATTTACCGTTTGGATCTTCTTCGATGATATCTTTCAATGTGTGTGTCTTTACCGTTTCGTCCGCAATCAGTTCTCCGTCATAGAATTCATCCGCAGAAAACCGCATTATCTTCTCGTGCATCCTGTATTGGATCTTTAATAAAGTCTTGATATCATCTCCGTAAAGAGCTATCAGCCTTTCGAACATGGTCTCATCTAGACCCTCATCTTTAGCTCTCTCATTCAAGATCGTAGGCGGTAACTGTTTATGGTCACCAGCCATGACGAGTTTTTCGGCTTTAATCGCGGGTATCAAACAGGATGGCTCAGTTGCCTGAGTGGCCTCATCGATAACGCAGAGATCGAATTTTTCGTCCTCTAGAGCCTGCGATGCAGAGGAAGAATTGGTGGTGCAGACGACATCACTTTTATCTAGTACTTCACCTACTGCTTTCTTTTCCAATCTATCGATCTTTTCGAAAAGCTCGTCAACGTCTTCCTGTATCTCTAGTGACTTCGCCATCTCTTTTATCTTCTGAGGAGGTATTCCTCTACTGCCTTTACCCTTCTCAGCTAAACTTTTTATGGCCTCGTTACTGAGTCCTCTTCTCCAACGACCGCTCGGATAAGTGTATTCATCCTGCTTATCTTTAAGGTCGAAGGCTTTCTCTCTTAGTTCTTGAGCTTTCTGATAGGTATCGTTCTTTTCTAATATATAGTCAAGAGTGTGCTTTCGAAGAACTGGGGTCACTCTAGCGGGATGTCCGACTCTCACCACTTCTCTTCCTCTCGAGACCAAATGCTCCACGAGATTATCGACGGCAACATTGGAGTCTGCACAGGCTAGAACTTCTTTTTCTTTTTCGATAGCCTGTTCGATTATCTCCACCGAAGTAACTGTTTTCCCTGTACCTGGAGGACCGTGGACAAGGTGAAACTCTTCGGATTCTATTGCTTTTTTGACCGCCTCTTTCTGACTTTCATTCAGCTCTCTATTGCAGAAATAGACCTTTTCTACAGGATTAGAGTGTCTATCTTTTTCATTCAACAAAGTATCTATCAATCTTCTCTTTTTCCCTTTCAAATCATCTATTTTTTCAAGAGCATCTAACATCCTTTGATAAGTGATATCGTTCACATAAAGATCGATCCGAACTTTATCGTACATCCATTCAGGGGGACGATCGTCGAACGCCGCTTTTAAAGAATACCCCGTCTTTTCAATCACCGTCCCAGATGGATTATCATCGGATAACGGTTCGTTTTTGCTGATCCGGACAAGGTCCCCTACGCTTATCTCGATCTCCGGGAGCCCGTCTTTTCTTACAAACTTCACCAAAAACTTTCCTCCTAAACCGATCCCGTCGTCTCTAGCGCGGGCATTCAAGATGGCTCTTCCTTCCTTCTGCCTTTCCCATCCAGAAAGCTGCTTCATCTCCCTCTCATGTCTCTCCATCTCTTCCTGTCTCTCAAGCTCGACAAGCTCGCTGAAGTGCTCTACGTACTCTTCGATCGAGTATTCTTTCTGACTTATCGATTCAGGACTTCCAGGTTCAACTATACTTAGGTTTTCTGGTCTTGACATATGGTATGCTCTCAATCAAAGGTTGTAATTTAATTCTTATCCTTTTTTCTATCCCTAAACCACATGAAAATACCAAAAATTATTTTAAAAAATTCATCACTCGCTGTTCGATGGAAAGATACGATATAGGAAAGTTGTTACTGGGACTCGGCAGTTCAGTGCTAGGGATAGAAATCGTTTTTTTCTGGAACCTGATATTCTTTCCTGGCGGTGTGGGGCTCCTACTGATAGGCATTTATCTTATATCAATATCTAAAGAACAATGGAAGGAATCGGTAAAGAAAATCCTGCCATTCAGGCCGGGAAATCTTTTAAGATTTCCTAGGTTACCTTACTTTCAAACCGGGATAATGATCCTGTTATTTTTAGCCTCTATGTTTTTGATACTTCCTTCAGGCTATCAAGGATTTATCCTGGTATTGCTCGGGTTAGCAGTTTCTCAATCCATACTAACGATCCCTAAAGAGAATATCAAGGATGAATCTAAGATATTGATCGTTTTTCAGTTCCAACTCTTCATATTTTTCTCTACTTTCATCTATGTGAATTTTGATAAATTGTATTTACTAGGCCGTGGACCCGCATACTTATCGTCTTTCTTCTTATTTACAGCATGGTTTTTGGAATTCCTTTATTTGTATATTAAAATTTTAAAATGAAATGGGACTTCTTCATGAAAATGGAAAAAGTATCGGAAAAACCAAATACAGGTTCAGATTGATTTTATAGATGATGTTGGACAGGTATAGAGCTATCTTAAACGGTGAAATCGAGCCTTATTACCTCCGGGCAAAAAAACAGGATTTAAATACAGACTATTCAGAGCTCAGCCGGGAAGAGTTGTGGGGAGAGATCGATGAATTCAGACGAGAAAATAAGATCCCTCCTCTTGAGCTAAAGGTTGAACTCGCTAAAAAGATGGTGAAAGGATGTGAACTCTGCGAGCGTAAATGTAAAGTCAACAGAGAAAAAGGTGAAAAGGGATATTGTGATGTCACGGAACCTAAGATCTCTTCAGAGTTCTTACATATGGGAGAGGAGAGAGAACTGGTGCCTTCACACACTGTTTTCTTTGCCGGTTGCAATTTTAGATGTGTGTTCTGCCAGAACTACGAGATAAGTCAGTTAAATCAGGGCAGAAAACTCCCTGCAGAGATACTCGCCGAAAAAATAGAATCTGATGGAGGAAAAAATGTCAATTGGGTGGGCGGGGATCCGACACCTAATTTACATTACATACTTGAAGTTCTGAGAAAGATGAAAAAACCTATTCCGCAGATCTGGAACAGCAACATGTACTTGAGCGAAAAATGCATGAAGCTTTTAAGTCAATTGATGGATGTGTATCTTACAGATTTCAAATATGGCAATGACGAGTGCGCTAAAAAACTTTCAGACGTGGAAGATTATACCTTCGTTCTCC
This sequence comes from Thermoplasmatota archaeon, assembly GCA_018334835.1. Lineage (GTDB taxonomy): Archaea > Thermoplasmatota > Thermoplasmata > Halarchaeoplasmatales > Halarchaeoplasmataceae > Natronoplasma. The sequence goes on from JAGXLF010000004.1 coordinate 8,584, forward strand.
GAAGAAATCATTTGATAGCTGAAAAAACTGGAGATCTGATCATCAGGCATCTAGTTTTACCAGGACATCTTGAATGCTGTACCAAACCGCTGCTAGAATGGATCGATTCTAATTTAGGGAATCCAAAATTGAATATTATGACCCAATATAGGCCTGTTTGGCACGCAGACGAACATCCCAAAATAGATAGATACCTCAATAGGGAAGAAAAGAAAGAGATAAAAAAACTCCGGAAAAAATACTCGTAAGAGAGAACAGAAGTATTAAAAAAGAGTTTATCAATACAGCAGGCAGATAGAGAAGATATCTTACGTGATAAGATGGGTAAAAAAGGCGACAAAAAAAACGAGAAGAACGGTAAAAAATACGAAGATTTTAACCAATGGTATAATGAGATCGTAGAAGAAGCTGGGCTTTGCGACAAAAGGTATCCAGTGAAAGGGATGAATATCTGGACCCCTTACGGCTGGAAACTGATGCAGAATATAGATAGAGAGACGAGAAGATTGGTCAATAACACAGGGCATCAAGAAGTAAAATTTCCTCTGTTAGTACCTCAGAAAGAGTTCGAAAAGGAAGCTGACCACATCGCCGGCTTTGAAGATGAAGTTTATTGGGTAACTAGAGCTGGACGTAACGAATTAGATATACCTCTGCTTCTCAGACCGACCAGTGAGACCGCTATGTATCCCGTCTTTGATCTTTGGGTTCGTTCTCACGCGGACCTTCCGCTTAAAATATATCAGATGGTGAATGTATTCCGATATGAGACCAAACAGACGAAGGCTTTTATGAGGATGAGGGAGTTCCATTTCTTTGAAGCACACACTTGCCACGCAACAGAAGAAGGGGCCGAGACGCAGATAGAGGAGGACTTAGAGATCATGAAAGAACTCTCTAAAAAGATCTGCATGCCCTATCTCGCGCTAGTCAGAACTGACTGGGATAAATTTCCAGGAGCCGAGTACACTGTCGGGGCAGATACTTTGATGCCCACAGGTCGAACTCTTCAGATGGCTGGAATACATCAATACAAGACCAATTTTTCCGAGGCCTACGATATCACCTTCGAGGATGAAGATGGAAATCATAAGCACGTTCATCAAACCACCTACGGCATGGCTGAAAGATTGGTCGGAGCAATAGCAGCTATCCATGGTGACGATAAAGGCTTAGTCTTCCCTCCCGAGGTCGCTCCAATTCAGGTAAGAATTATACCGATAATCTACGGTGACGAAGAAAAAGTGCTTACTTACTGTGAGAATATAAAAGAAAAGTTAGAGCAGAATGATATAGATGCGGAGATTGACGACAGTGACGAACGACCCGGCAGCAAATTTTACGACGCTGAAATGAAGGGTATACCAGTTCGTTTAGACATAGGGAGCGACGAGATCGAAGAAAAAACTGCTACTTTGGTCAGAAGAGATACGGGAGATAAAAGAACGGTTGAAAAAGAGAATATCCTTGAAGAGGTGAGAATTACCTTCGAAGATATGCAGAAAGCCATGTTTGAAAGAGCCCAAAAAGAACTTGAAGATAACATAGAAGATATTGATGAACTTTCTGAGATTGATGAGGAGAAGATATACCGAGGGGGTTGGTGTGAAGAAGAAAGTTGCGGCAAGGAGATCGAAGATATCACGGGAAGAGACATCCTTGGAACTCCCTACGAGGACGAGAAATTTGAAGGTGAATGTATCAACTGTGGAGATAAAACTAGAACTTTAGTTTACATAAGCAAAACGCACTAACAACCAAATTTTTTCTTTCTATTCTTCAATCGAATAAAGGAGGTAACCTACTATCCCGAATGCGATCAGTACAACCGATACCGCATAGACTCCTATATCTGTCCAAGTACCGTAAAGAAATGACCACGAAAAATAAAAAGCTAAACCTGATCCAGCCAATAAGGCATAAAATAGACTCAATATGTTCCTTCCGCTCTCTGTCTGGTCGTTCACTGCCATGAGATTGGATAGAAAAAGGGGTTTATTAATATGTTTTGCCGTGCATCAGTCCGAAAAATGAGATTCTCCGAACGGCTCCGGGTTCAGACCTTTTCTCTCTCTGATCTCTCTAACAATTTCTGATTGTAGTTTTTCCGGCACCTTTTCGAATCCAGCATGCTCTGTAGACCAGAGCGCCTTTCCTCCTGTCGCGCTCCTGATATCCCCCGAAAAACCGAACATCTCTGAAACGGGACATTTAGCGACAATATGAGAATCGCTTCCTTCCTGACTCATGTCTATTACTTCTCCTCTTCTCTGCTGTATCTCTACATTCACGTTGCCCATGAGATCGGACGGGACGTCGATGAAAACCTTTTGTTTAGGTTCGAGTAATATTCTCCCTGCCTGACATAATGCACCAGAGATCGCATCTTTAACAGCGGGTATCACTTGAGCCGGTCCACGATGGATCGTATCCTCGTGCAATTTAGCGTTAACCAATTTTACTTTCACTCCCTTCAACGGTTCTCTAGCCAAGGGACCCTCCTCGCAGAGTTCCTCAAATCCCTGTTCGATCAACTCCATTGTCTCGTTCAGATATTGAATACCTTTAGTCATGTTCAATAGAACATTGTCCTCGGTGAAGTTGACGAAATTCTTCGTCTCATCTTTATCCATGCCAAGCTCTCTCAAATCTTTAGCAAGTTCAGTCTTGTTCTTTATCTTGCCGTGTACCGAAATATCTCCTTTATCGATCGCCTCTACCACTTCTTCTTCGAGAGGTTCAACATCAAAATAGAATCTGTTATGTCTGTTCGGTGAGATGCCCATGAAAGTCCCTCCTATGCCTTCGATAGCTTCCCTGTAAACGACTATCGGTTCTGAAGATATAATCGGTACTCCATGTTCCTCTTGAATCCTGTGTTCTGTTATCTCCAGATGTAATTCGCCCATGCCTGAGATCAGATGTTCACCCGTCTCCTGATCTATCTCGATATCGATTGAAGGATCGGCTTTCGCAACAGATCTGAGAACTTCGATCAACTTGGGCAAATCGGAGGTGTTCTTTGCCTCGATAGCCTTGGTAACAACCGGTTCAGAAAAGTGCTTCATCTCTTCGAAAGGAACGACATCATCGACTGAGGTTACGGTAGATCCTGCTATAGCATCTCTCAAGCCGCCTACTGCCACGACATTTCCCGCTTTTATCTCGTCCACAGGTATCCGATCGGCTCCAACGCTTAGAGAAACTTGCTGAACTCTATTAGTCCCCGGTTGATCATCGATATGAAGTTCCATGCCATCTTCTACCTTACCTCCAAAGAGCCTTCCGACTGAGATCTCACCCGCATGCTCGTCCATCAATATCTTCGTCACCATCATAGCGGTAGGACCGTCTTCAGAGCAGTCGATCATCGTTTGCCCGACTTCGCTCTCAGGATCGCCACGCCATATGTGCGGGATCCTGTATTCTTGAGCGGTTATCGGGTCAGGCATATGACGGATAACTTGATTCAAGAGAACCCTATGGAGAGGAGCTTTCTTCAATAATTCTCGCTCCATCTCCTTACCCCCTTCTAAATGTTCGTAGATTTCTTTAAAAGTGATACCTTTCTTTTCCATGAAAGGTACAGAGATGGCCCAGTTCTGTAAAGCTGAACCGAAAGCCACGTTTCCATCTTCTACATTCAATCTCCATTCATCTTTGAATTCTTCAGGAGCGTTATTTTTTATGAGTTCATCAACATTTCTTATTATCTCATGGAATCTCTGCTGCATCTCTTCTGGATTAACATTCAACTCTTTTATCAACCGATCTACCTTGTTTATAAATAGGATAGGTTTAACCTTCTCTTTCATCGCCTGCCTTATCACCGTTTCGGTCTGGGGCATGACACCTTCGACCGCACAAACCACTATTATAACGCCGTCTACGGCTCTCATAGCTCTTGTGACATCGCCACCAAAGTCGACATGGCCTGGAGTGTCCACCAGATTGATGAGGTACTCATCTCCCTCATAATCATGGACCATCGAAACGTTCGCCGAATCTATCGTTATGCCTCTCTCTTGTTCCTGTTCGTCAAAATCTAGCATCAGCTGTTTACCCGCCAGCTCTTCGGACATCATACCTGCACCAGCGATGAGATTATCGCTTAGGGTGGTCTTTCCATGGTCGATGTGTGCTGCGGTACCTATATTGCGTATCTGCCTCGGTCTTTCCATCAATTTCCTAGCTTTCTGTACGTTCTGCTCTTTTCTACCCATAAGATCACCAATAAAATGTATATACAAATATAATATTAAATGGTTTTTGTTTCATCTGGCCGAAGCCGCCATCCTTTCGGTTTCTTCCTTTTTGGAAACACCGAAACTATTCCTGTCTTTTCTAGAGGCCATGATGAGCTCTTCTGCAAGGCAAGTAGAGATATCTTTTTTGTTCTTATAAGACGCTTTTACTGCACCCTGAGAGATCTTCGACAAAGCCAACGATATCCTTCTGCAAGGAGAAACGTCCACGGCCTTTGGTACTGAGATACCACCATATGTTATCTGAGTTGTCTCCTCTCTCGGAGCGCTGTTTTCGATCGCATCTACCAAGACCTGTACTGGATTTTTTTCTGTTCTTTCATAAATGATATCTAGCGCATCTCTAACAACATTGTAAGATTTTAGCTTCTTTCCAGTAAAATCTTGAGTCCTCATCATATGATTTATCAGTCTCTCTATGATACTGACCTCTTCTTTTTTAAATCTCTTATTCGCATGAGTTCCACCACTGTGAGGTAAAAGGATGGGCAACAGATCCATATATTTTTCTAATCCAGGATCAGTCACTTCGACCTCCTTCATATCATACTTCCCAAATAAAAGAGGCATATCGAGTGACTCATATAATCTTTCTCTATCGCTCCCAGTAGTTTCCTGTTCTTCAATTTCTTCTTCCGTCATATTTTCACCTTTCAATCATCTCAACGGTTTCTCTTTTCTACCAGCGATCAATTCCGTCAAAGCTACTCGGTTGACTTTTATAACTTTGTACCTTACACCGGGGATATCCCCCTTAGCTTTACCCCTCATCCCTCCTATACCTTCTATAAGCACTTCGTCGTGCTCATCAATGTAACTTATAGCCCCTTCACCGGGAGCAAAAGCAGTTACTTGTCTTCCGTTTTTGATCAACTGAACCTTAACACATTTTCTGATTGCAGAGTTGGGCTGTTTTGCTTCGATGCCCACCTTTTCTAGGACGATCCCTTTTCCTTGAGGTGCTCCTTCAAGTGGGTCAGTCCTTTCTCTCAGACCCAGCTCTCTCTTCTTATAATCTATATCGCTCCATCTGAACTTCTGTCGACTCTTTTTTAATTTTCGTGCTGCATTCAATCCGTTCGCCACTTTGCTCAACTCCATTAAAGTGATTGTGGTTAAATTGATGAATAGGGGTGGTCTATAAAACTTTTGCTCCTTTGAGGATGAATCAGATCAAGATCGGATGCCTGACTTTCATGTCCTCCTCGTACTCGCCCAATTCATCCATCAGGACCGCAATTAATCCATCCAAAAAAATCATCGCCGTATCTTCGAATAGAGTTCCGAGCGGCGCGAGTTTTTTATTTTTCTCACTTCCAAAACCTTCAAGAAAGATAACGACATCTCCTAATCCTGCGAGCGTAGATTCCGGGCTCGCCGTCAAAACAATTATATTGGATTCATTCACCCGGCTTTTTACTATTTCAGCTGCCTGTATCGCGGTCTGAGTCTCTCCTGTTTTGGAGACGAAGAAAACACAATTTCCAGGTTTGACAGCCGGCGTTATAGTTTCTCCTATAAAAAAAGAATCCAAACCGAGCTGCATCAGGCGCATGGCAAAAGTTCTGCCGACTAGTCCAGACCGACCTGAACCATAAACGAATATATTGTTCGAAGCGGTCAGTATCTCCACGGTTTCCTCTATACTTTCACAATTCAGATTCTCAAAAGAATACTCTATCGAATCCAATATATGCTCGACTGAATCAACCAATATCTCATTCATCTTCTTGCCTCAATTCTTTACCAATCTCACGAGAATAAATCCTCTCAAAAATGACTTTCATGTACATCGCATCGTGTTCTTTAAGTGGAGAAGTCGAAACGATAGTGACGTTTTCATCAGTAGCGATGAGGTGATAGACTAAATCTTCAAATTGAAGATCGCCCCTCTTGATCGGTGTCAACCTACATTCGTCTCTTCTCCTCTTTTCCACCCCGGAAAATGTCACGTAGTATTCATCTGAGACGAATTTTTTACACATGTCAAAAATTTCGGCAAAATCCTCTGTATCATCAAGAGGGTATTCCTCTTCAGCCTTTATATGAGCAAAGTTTACCACCGGTACGGTCCCTGATACCTGGCTACATACATCTAGAGTCTCGTCGAGGTTGCCAAAAACATCCTCGCCAGTTTGAGTCTCCAAACCTATCTTCATATCAGTTTCACAGTTTTGAGAGATCCAGTCCCTTAATTCTCTCAAGTTTTCCACAGCTGAATTCTTCAGATACTCATCAGTCTGATCTTTTTTTCTAAGTCCTAGATGAGTTATGATAGTTCCAGCTTCTATCTGATCAGCCATCACCGCACTGTATTTAAAAGCTCGTTGTGACTTTTCTAATGGCTCGGAATCTTTCTCGCTCAATTCTATATAATAAGGTGTGTGGAGAGACATCTTTATGTCCAATTCTTTACTCAATCTAGCTAGACGAGGAAACTTATGAAATTCTGCGGCGACTCCTCCAGTTACTGAATGCAGCATATCTCCTCTCTTTAGTTCCTTATCCAGGTCCTCAACAAATATTTCCCTATATTCACGCCCTTTATTAACTCCAATTACGAATTTTTCGGGAACTTCTTTAGCTTTCAATCCAACTTCTTCTTCCTCCACAGGCCTTGTTCTCACTTTTGGCCTTAGAAATTGAACCTCAAATGCATTAAGTCCAAGTTTGTGAACATCTTTGATCCCGTCTTCGAGTGTTCTTCCTTTACAGGAAAGTGGGATCCCGCTTGGACCAAAACGTATCATATTTTTGTTTCCTCCCGAGAGCTAAAATCCATCATGCCCCACCTGATTGAGAATTGCCATATTTAAAATTAATCATCATGACACAAAGTTTTACTTCTAACTTCACCACTTCTCTATAACTTCTTCACTCGCAACGATCTCGGCACCGAATACCTCTTCCATATAATCCAAGGCTGATTCTTTCTTTTCCTTTGTCATCGAAGCTGTGCAGTCTTTCACTACTTTGATATCATAATCTCTGTAGAACGCACCCGCGGCTGTGTTTTGAACACATATATCGGTGGTGACTCCAGTCAGGATAACTCTCTCTATCTGGTGCTGTTTTAATGTCAATTCCAGGTCGGTCTTGTAAAAAGCGTCGTAGAATCTTTTCGGTAGTTTTCTGTTAGCGAGCCCCTTAAACTCGGGTATGATTTCAGCTCCCTCTTCGTCTTCCATGGCATGCGGCCCCCAATGGGTCATCTCTGGATCATCCTCCTGATGTCTATCCTGAACGAATACTTTTAAAATATCATCTTCACTAGCCTCTTCAAGAAAGTCCTTTAGGTCCGGAACGATGGCTTCAGCGTTTTCGTTGCCTAGTTTGCCCGTCACGAAATCGTTTATCATATCTATTACGAGCACAGCTTCTTTTTTACCGATGTTATCACGAAACTAGTTTAGAGTCTGTTCTTAATTAACTTTTTTCTTTCTATTCGAATCTAAGGTTAATCCTATAGAGCGATAAACATCTTACTTAAAATATAATCAGAATAATATCTTTAGTCATAAATCGGAATATTCTTAAGTTGGTTTTTCATTACAGACTTCCATCGAGGTAATATTTCATGAGCGCTGAAAAACTCACCGAGAACGCTAAAAAGATCCTTAAAGAGAGATACCTGAAAAGAGATGAGGAAGGAGATGTCGTCGAAACACCCGAAGAGATGTTCGAGAGAGTCGCTTCGGCTGTGGCGAAAGTTAATGAAGAATATGATGACGATAGAACTATAGAAGAGGAAGAAAAAGAATTTTTTGATGCTTTGAGCAGTTTAGATTTTATTCCTAACTCTCCTACTTTGATGAATGCCGGATTGGAGTTGGGTCAATTGAGTGCCTGTTTTGTCCTATCCCCCCGAGATGATATGGAAAGCATATTCCAGCAAGTTAAAAATGCCGCCAAAATTTTCCAGTCAGGAGGCGGTGTGGGTTACACTTTCTCAAGATTGAGACCGAGAGGAGATACGGTGAAATCCACCGGGGGCGTGGCTAGCGGGCCTGTTTCTTTCATGAAGGTTTACGATGAGATGTGCAATACTATCAAACAGGGTGGAAAGAGAAGGGGAGCTCAAATGGGAGTTCTATCGGTTCAACATCCAGATATAGAGGAATTCATCGAGGCTAAAGATGAAGAAGGAGAACTGGAAAATTTCAACATCTCCGTAGCTCTGACAGAAGAGTTCATGGAGGCTGTTGAGAAAGGAGAAGATTACGACTTGATAAATCCACGAAACGATGAAGTGGAAGGACAGCTTGATGCCGAAAGGATCTACGACAAGATCGTAAACCAAGCATGGAAGAACGGTGAACCCGGCATACTTTTCCTTGATAGGATCAATGAGGATAACCCGTTCAATATAGATGAGTATCCTGGTCATTATATCGACGCAACTAATCCATGTGTAACCGGAGACACGTTGATAAGTACAAAAGAAGGAGTGTTCAGTGCAGAGGAACTCTATGAAAATGGAAAAGAGTTAGATATCGTTGTAGATGGCAGGTTGAGTAAAGAAAAAATCAAGGAAGCTTCAGAGGTTTTTAAAACAGGCGAAAAAGATGTCTTTAACCTGAAGACAAAAGAAGGATATGAGATAGGATTAACAGAAGACCATCGGGTAATGACTTCGGAAGGATGGAAAGAAGTGAAAGAGCTTGAAGTGGATGATAAGGTACATATCATCGACCGGGAAACCAAATTTGATAATGGTGGTTCTTTAAAAGAAGGTTTTGTTCTTGGTTGGATAGTCGGTGATGGACAAATTAAAGATTCCGAAGAGAGAGTGACGCTGCATTTCTATGATAAAGACACTGAGATTTCAAATAAATATGCTGAGTACGTAAACAGTATAATCCGTGAACCTAGAGGTAACGGTGATTACGAAGTAGGAGTGCAAGAGATAGAACGTGGTGAAAATTCTGTTAAAGAACAGAGGGTTAGATCGGCTAGATTGTATGAGGTAACTGAAAAATACGGACTCAATGATAACAAATTACAGGTTCCTGACGAGTTATTCAAAAATGGTAAAAAAACGGCAAAAGGCTTCTTACAAGGTCTTTTCACAGCTGATGGTAGCGTTCAAGGTAATATAGAGAAAGGTGTTTCTGTGAGATTATCTAGCTCCGAATTGGACCTATTAAAAGAAGTTCAACAACTTCTTCTTGGTTTCGGTATCAAGAGCAAGATCTACGAAGAAAGAAGAAAGGAGGGGGAAAGAGAACTCCCAGATAGTAATAACGGTACTAAAAATTATCATGTCAAAGCTCAACACGATTTGGTGATAAGTAAGGATAACCTTCAGTTGTACAAAGATAAGATCGGATTTGTTAGAGATGATAAAAACGAAAAACTAGGAGAATTACTCGAGGAATATGATAGAGGGCCTTATTCAGAAAAGCACCTAGCTACGGTAGATTCTATCGAACATGATGGCCATGAAGCTGTTTACGACTTGACTGAACCCGATACCAATTCTTTCGTGGCTAATGGTTTTGTGGTCCACAACTGCGGTGAGCAGCCATTGGAGGACTTCGAGGCGTGTAATCTCGGACATATAAACCTATCTCACGCCGTTGAAGCCGGCGAAATTGATTGGGAACACCTCGAAAAGATGGTCGATCTCTCTGTCAGGTTTTTGGACAATGTGATAGACGCATCTGATTTTCCTGATGTCACAGGATACGAAGGCGAAGAGGACGCTATCAGAAAAAAAGTAAACGAGAACAGGAAGATAGGACTGGGTGTGATGGGATGGCACAATATGTTGATGCAGCTCGAGATACCTTATGATAGCGAAGAGGCGATAGATAAAGCTCATGAAGTGATGGAATTTATACAACAAAAGAGCAAAGAAGTGAGTAAAAGGATAGCAGAAAAAAGAGGAGAATTTCCTAATTGGGATGAATCCGAATATGAAGAACCCATAAGGAATGCCACTACCACTACGATAGCTCCGACGGGCACGACGAGCATGATAGCAAATGCCAGCGGAGGAATAGAACCAGTCTTCGCGGTTTCGTACATCAAGAACGTTTTGGATGGGGAAACCATGGTCATGCCCGATCCCGTATTCGAAGATTTCGCAAAAGAGAGAGAGTTTTACAGCGATGAGCTCATGGAAAAAATAGCTAAGCAGGGTTCTGTAAATGATATCGACGAGGTACCAGAAGAGATCAAACCTCTCTTCAAAACCGCACTTGAGATCTCTCCAGAGTGGCATATCCGGATGCAGGCAGCTTTCCAAGAATATGTAGATAATGCCATCTCGAAGACGGTCAATTTTCCGAACGAAGCTTCTAAAGAGGATATAAAAGAAGTTTATGACTTGGCCTATGATTTGAAATGTAAAGGTGTTACGGTCTATAGAAGCGGGTCTAGACAAGAACAGGTCATGGAAGTCGAGGGCGAAAAAGAAGAAAAAACTCTAGAACGAAGGCCAAGAGAAAGACCCACCACAGTAGAAGGCACTACACAGAAGATACAGACAGGTTATGGTGGCCTGTATGTGACTATAAATGAAGACGAATATGGACTGTTTGAAGTATTCTCCCAGATAGGAAGAGCTGGTGGATTTACTCAATCTTTCACTGAATCTCTAGCGAGGTTGATCTCACTCTGCCTTAGATCTGGGATCCCTCCAGAAGAGATAATAGATCAGTTAGAAGGAATTAGATCACCTGAGATCGCTTTTGAAGAGGGTGAAAAGATACTTTCGATTCCAGATGCAATGGCTAAAGCCTTGAAGTGGCATAGAGAAGGTAAAAAACGGACCGAACAGGCACAGCTTCCAACCGAAGAAAGCGGTTCTAAATCCTCGGTAGAGGAGATGGTCTCTCAGGGGATAAATCCTGCTTGTCCCGACTGTGGAGCCATGCTGACACTCTCCGAAGGCTGCGTTACCTGCCCGAACTGTGGATACAGCCAATGTTAGAACAGATAAAAAAGCGACCCTACGCCTATTTTATTTCTTACTTTTAAATTTCAAAAATTAGAAATAGTTCTTCTTAATAGAGGGAAAACGGTGGCAAGATGGAAAAGAGAAAAAGAAGAATAATAATAATGGGAGCAGCAGGAAGAGATTTCCACAACTTTAATACTGCTTTCAAAGACAATGATGAGTTCGAAGTGGTTGCATTTACTGCAACCCAGATTCCTGATATAGAAGGAAGAAGATATCCTCCTGCACTTTCTGGAGATCTTTATCCTGAAGGTATTCCTATAATACCTGAAGAGAAGCTGGTCGAAACTATACAGGAGGAAAGGATAGATGAAGTCGTTTTTGCCTATAGCGATGTTACTCATGAATATGTTATGCATAAGGCTTCAGAGGTTATCTCTGCAGGAGCAGATTTCGTTCTTTTGGGGAACCGCGAGACTATGCTGAAGGCGAGGATTCCGGTAATTTCGGTCTGTGCTGGTAGAACTGGAGCGGGAAAAAGCCAAACTACCCGGGCGATATGCGATTATATGAACGAAAAAGGCACGGATCTGGTAACCATCCGACATCCGATGCCTTATGGTGACTTAGAAAAGCAGGCGGTTCAAAGATTTGAGGATTATGAGGATCTAGAGAAACACGACACCACGATAGAAGAACGAGAAGAGTATGAACCTTATATCGATAAAGGGATGGTGATCTACGCTGGAGTGGATTATGGTGCTATCCTCAGAGAGGCAGAAAAAGAAGGCGATATCTTGATATGGGATGGAGGCAACAATGACACGCCGTTTTACAGACCTGATCTTCATCTTGTCGTACTCGATCCACATAGGGTAGGACACGAAACTACATACCACCCAGGTGAGGTAAACCTCAATATGGCTGATGTCTGCATCATAAATAAATGTGATACCGCAGACGAGGAAGACATAAGAAAATTGGAAAGCAACATAAAAGAAGTGAATCCAGATGCGGAGATCGTTAGAGCGAACTCTCCTATCACAGTCGATCATCCGGAGATAATCAAAGGTAAGAAAGTCCTTGTCATAGAAGACGGACCTACGGTAACCCACGGTGAGATGTCCTTCGGTGCAGGTAAACTGGCAGCGGAAAAATACGGTGCTTCCGAGATAGTTGATCCAAGAGAGTATGCAGTAGGATCGATAAAAGAGACCTTTGAGAAATTTTCACATATCGAGGAAGTACTACCCGCGATGGGATATTCCGATGAACAGGTAGAGGACTTAAGAAAGACTATAGAGAACTCCGACTGTGATCTCGTCGTCTCCGGGACCCCGATAGACATAACTAGAATTCTAGACACGGAAAAACCTACAGCACATGTAAAATACAAACTCGAGGTACAGGAGGAAGGGAAACTAGAGAGTATCTTGGACGATTTCAAAGAAGAGTTCTGCTGAAAACCTTTTTTCCCTCTCTTTCAGCTCTTTAGAAAGGCTTAAAAACTGCTTGTTTCATATCTAAATATAGATGGATGTAGATTTAGCGGATGATAAGCACTTCGTTCAGTCTAGTAAGATGTGTGCTCGATGTAGAGGGTCTAAAAATCTTTGCGGTAGAGAGCGCTGTCCAGTTGTGGTAAAATATTACCACAGGATGAAATCTGAACCGATGATAGAGGATAAAGATATATCAGGTTCTTCTCCGCCGGCTGTTTTTGTAGGAAGATATGGTTATCCCAAAGTCGATGTCGGTCCTCTAGTTCCGCCTTTCCATGGTGATACTAAAGATTTGGATACACCGGAAACTTGGGTCGGACGGGATATAGATGATATTGTAAATACGAGAACAAAACTCGTCAGAGGAAAACATCCGGTAAGGGTAGATAAATTCGAGGATTCAGACAGAGTGATAGACTTCACCCGCCAGATGACACTTTCCAAAGAACCTGCTGAAGTAGAGGCCTTTTTTAAAAAGAAACCCGGTGGAAAGATAGCTGTTTCTGATTCTGTACAACCCTACGGTCCGTCCGGACCACTCGAAAATATGGACCTCGGGACTATAAAGTTCGATAGAAGGTTGGATAAAGTTCACTTCGATACAGACCTAAAAGCAACTAAAGGAGTCATGAATTTATATGAAAACGATGTTCTGATCTCTAAGATACAGAGAGCATTCAGTGTAGGTGCTTTCGGATTGAAAAATAACCGAAAATTCGTACCAACTAGATGGAGCATCACGGCAGTAGACGACACCGTTGGTAAAAACCTGAGAGAAAGGGTCAAAGACTACAGACCTATAGACGAGTACAGGGTATACGAGACTTGGGAACTCGATAATAGGTGGGAAATATTGATGCTACCGAGAACCTGGATCTATGAGCTAGTGGAAGCATGGTATCCAGAAACTGCTTGGAATCCTCACGGAAACGACATCGCCATAATATCTAGTCATGAAAAATATGAAGGTCGTTCAGATTATGCCGAGATCGGCGGGTGCTTTTATGCAGCTAGACTGGCTATAGCTGAAAAACTCTCACAAGAGAAAAGGCAGGCTGGAGCGGTCATCTTGAGAGAAACACATCCGGGATATATTATGCCTGTCGGTGTTTGGAACGTTAGAGAACATGTGAGAGATGCTCTTAGAAAAGAACCAAAGACTTTTGAGAGCCTGAAAGAGGCTTTGTTTTATATGTCTACACGTTTAGACATAAAAATAGATACTTGGAAAAAGTACAGTGAAGTGCTTCGTGATTCTCTATATCAAACGCGTCTTAGTGATTTTGGTATGGACTTAAGCAAGAAATCCGATTCGCAAGAAAAAGATTTTGAATTTGGAGATGATAGACATTGGAATTAGGATTTACAAAAGCTGAGATAGAGGGAGTAGAGATCAAACCTGTCAGTTGTAAAACGGCTCTTTCTAAATCTAGATTAGAATCAGATTATGCATTGAATCCATATAGAGGGTGTTCTCACGGTTGCAAATACTGTTACAGCCCCTGTGTTCTCAGAGAGGAACGGCCCTGGGGAAAATTTTTGGATGTTAAGAGAAACATACCCAATGTCCTTTCAAAGGAATTAAAAAAGAAGAAAAAAGGAATGATACGGATAGGAAGTGTTACTGATCCATATCAAGAAGCTGAAGGAAGTTATGAGTTGACTAGAAGATGTTTAGAGCAACTTTCGAGACACGATTTTCCGATCCTGATCCAAACCAAATCAGGTCTGGTGAGAAGAGATACAGACCTCCTTAAAAAAATAGATTCGGATATCGGTTTTACTATCACTACTTTGAATGAGGATTTTAGAAAGAAGTTTGAGCCAAACGCCCCTCCTGTGTCGGAAAGGTTGTCCGCTATAAGAGAATTAAAAGAAGAAGGTCTGGACCTATGGGTTTTCATAGGGCCTTTATTCCCATATCTCAACGATAAGAAAGAAGATTTGATCAGATTGAAGAATACATTGAAGTCATTAGGTATAGAAGAGATATACTTAGATAAATTAAACTTGAGAAAGAAAGTCTGGGAACGCATAAAACCTCTACTTGGAAGCGAGATGCAAAAAAAGTATAGAGATATATATTTTGATGGCGATGATTATTTTAAAAGAAAGAAAAAGATGTTTGAGTCTATTGGTAAAACAGTATTTTGATATCGGTCAAATTTCGTAAAAGATTTATATAATCCGAGCAGATAACTATAATGGGAGATCATGTTCAAGAAAAAAGAACTAGAGAAAAAATTAGAAACTTATCAGAAGAAGTTGAAGAATTTAAAAAACAAAAATAAAGAACTTCAAAACGAAAAGCGAGAGTTATTGAAAGAGAAAAAAAAGATACTAGACAAACATGGAGACCAGCTCAAAAATTTGATCGAAAAGATGAGCGATGGAGAAATGGAAGATATCTCTGAAGACACCGAAGGATTGATTGAAAGACTAGAGTCTGAAATTTTTGATCTTAAGGAGGAAGTCGAAGAGCTGAATAGAGAGAATGAAGAATTGATCGAAGAATTGAATGAATATGAAGCTGAAGATGATTATGCTCTGCGGAGTGATAAAAACACGCTTATCCCTGAGAGATCTGAAATAAACGGCGGGATAAAGTGCAAGAGCGATATCGAGATAGGAGATTCGACGGTAGTACACGGGCCGGTGGAATCCTCCGGAGATATGAAGATCGGTGATGATGTTACGATAGAGGGGCCCCTAGAAGGAAAATCAGGTGAAATCGATATAGGTGCTAGAACAGAGATACTTGGTAAAGTGAGAGGATCAAACATCAATCTTGGAGAAAAAAGCCAGGCAGAAAATTTAGAATGTTTCGGTGACGTGATTTTGAATGAAAATTCAGTAGTCTCTGATGTTATAGCTGTAGGAAATATCAACATGATGGACGGTGCAAAAGCAGAGGGAAAACTCAAGTACGGGAAAAATTTCGACGGTGGGGAGGGAATATCGATAGTCGGATCGGTTATGCCGCTTTCTAAAGAAGAGATCGAGGAAGAGCTGAAAGAAAAAAACCTGTCACAGGACTAGAAGAAATCGCTCATCTTATCTCTTCTAAATATATTCATCTCACTCACAGTAGTACTACCTTCCTGACTAATGACGAATAAAACCGCCTTCGCCACCTCTTCTGGATCTAATACCTCTTTTGAGTCGAACTTTTTTTTGTACTTTTCTCCTTCCTCGTCCTCTATATCAGTTCTAACCTCAGAGGGATTTATCAAACTAACCCCTACACCTGATTCGCCTACAATACTCTCGATACTGTGAGCGAATGCTTTAGTCCACCATTTCGAAGCTGCGTAGATAGGATTGAATGACCGAGGATGATTAGCGTCGAAACTGCCTATGAAAACTAAATTCCCTTCGGATTCTTTAAGATGTGGTATCGCTTCTCTAGTGAAGAAAAACATACCGTCACAGTTGGTCCCCATGATATCTTTGTAGTCCTCTGTGGAAAAGTTTTCTATCTCACCGTATCGGATTATCCCTGCATTATTTATCAGTATATTCAATTTACCGAATTTATCTATCGTTTTCTCTACAGCACCTTTGACTTGTTCCTCTTTTCTGACATCGGTGGGTAAGATCAGAGTGTCGATGAGATATTTTTCTTCCAAGCTCTTTGACAATGCTTCAAGCTTCTCCTCGTTTCTAGCGACCAAAGCAAGATTCACCTTCTTTCTCGCCAAGCTTTTACAGACGGCCTCACCTATCCCAGAACTTGCTCCCGTCACAATAGCGATTTTTTCACTCAACGCATCATGATCCATCTCAAATACACCTCGATTCATTTTTTAATTCATATGGCATTTATTTTTTTGAGCTCTTTCTTTAAACCGTTCAATTCCTTTCTATTTAAAGAATTCAACGGTTTTCTTAGATCTCCATAATCCTCTCCTATGACCTTCAAAGCCCCCTTCACGGCCGACATAGTAGGATAGTTTTTAAATATATTTTTTATCTTTAAAAGTTTTCTTTGTTTCTGCTTCGCCCCTTTTAGATCTCCTGCCCTGTATCTTTCATAGATATCAACTACAAGCTTTGGAAAAACGTTTCCCACTGCAGTGACCGCTCCATCTCCGCCTAAAGAGAGATAGGTAAATATAAGTGAATCATTTCCTCCAAAGAAGATGAAATCCTCTCGCTTCTTTCTGATCTCTACTAATGTATCATAGAACAACTCGATATCTCCAGAGCTATCTTTCAGTCCCGCCAAGTTTTTAACCTCCGCAAGCTTCGATACGGTAGAAGTATCTATTTCATAGCCGGTGAATTGAGGTATAGAATATAGAAAAACGGGTATTTCAATTTTATCTGAAACTTCCTCGATATGCTCTTTAAGGGCGATCTCTCTAACAGGATAATAATAAGGAACGATCACGTGGACTGCATCTGCTCCTTTTTCTTCAGCATATTTGCTCAATTTGATAGTTTTTATAGTGCTGTTACACATGGTTCCAGCGATGACCGGAACCCTACTGTTGACTTTTTCGACAGCGATATCTATGATTTTTTTCTTTTCTTTGAAAGTCAAAAGCGGAGCTTCGCCGTTGGTCCCGAGAAGGTAGATCCCGTGAACACCACTTTCTAGCACGTAATCTATGAACTCTCTCATCCTTTGTTCATCGATACCACCATCTTTACCAAATGGAGTGATGACCGCGGGAAATATCCCTTCAAATAGTTTATCTTGTTTCATAGATAAGATTCACAAATCGAAGTATTTTAAATCTTTCTAGTTTTATCATCGGCATTAATCTATGAAAAGCGATCTCTCTCATAGCGCCTCATAGAAGCATATCCTCATCTTCTAGAGGCTCCGCACTGCCTATCACCTCGCCACACTCTGGACATTCCTCACCAGCTTGGTCTTCTCTACATTTCGAGCATAAAGGCAGTTCCCCACACTCATGCTTATAATCTGTCTTTTTACCACAGAAATGACAACTTTCGTAAGTAGAGGTATCCTCCTGTATCTCTTCTTTTTCCTCCTGTTCTTTTTCTTTTTCAGATACTTTTTTCTTCTCTTTTTTCTTGGATGAAACTTTTTCACTTTCCACCCTCTTTTTTTCTCTTTCTATCTCTTCGCCGGTGAGATTTGATATTTTAGTGCTTGGGGCCTGATAGTCATCTCCTTCAAATTTCTGAAGAGCTGCTTGAAGTTTCTTAGCTTGAAATATACCTATATCTAACTTTCTCACGAGACTCAAGAAGTCTCTGTTTTCAGGAGGTAAGTCAAGGGCTCTGTGTTTAAGGAGTCTTTCCGTATTCTCATCGATATCTTCGATTTGGATATCTTTCTGGTCAACTGCTCTTATGTATTCAAGAACCTCTTTGCACTCTTTGATCTCCTTGTCAGGGAAATAGGTGACGATATCGCACAATTTTATCCCTTCCTTGATCAATTTATCTCTCTTCTCTCCGGCAAGTTTAGATATCACGACTTTGGAAGCTTTCTCTAAGTTATTCTTCATTTCTTTCGATAGAGAACTCAGATCCAAGCCTTCTTTCAATGTTATGTATTTGAAAACATCGTCTATATGATTATAAGGAACGTCACATTTCTGGAAAGCTTCTTCTTTAGTCACAGGTTTACCTCTCCTGCATTCGTATTTTAAAATATCTCTCGCATATTTCTCGAGGTTTTTCGATTTCTCTCGGTCTTTAGCAACTTCGAGCCCTTCATTTGCGGATTGGAAATCCTGATCTATATCGGTAGCTCTTTCAAAGGCCCTTTGTGATTTTTCTAATTTCCCCATCTCCAATAGGACTCTACCTTTATTGTTCCATGCATACTTATCTTCTGGATCCAAGCCGATGGCCTTATCGTATGCGGCTAAAGCTTCCTTCATATCCCCCATCTCTTCATAAGAACGTCCTAACTCGAACCAAGCCTCTTGATACTCTTTGTCTTTTTCCGTAGCTTTCTTGAAGCTTTCTACCGCCTCCCGAGTGGGTATCTCACTCGTCTCAGATTCGACCTGTCCTTTTTTGAACCAGAGGTTCACATCGTCCGGATCTTTTTCTAGTGCTTCCTCGTAAGCCCCTATCGCCTCTTCTTTCCTACCAACTAGGTCGTAGCATTCGGCTAAAATCCTCCATGTAGATTTGTCTCCGACTCCTAATTTTATCGCAGTATCTAAAGAATTGATCGCCTCCTCGTATCTTTCCATTTCAAAAGCTAATTCTCCTTTGCACCTCCAAGCCTCTCCGTTCTGATCATCTATCTCTAGTGACTTTTCAAAAATCTCCCTTGCATCCTCGTATTTTTCAAATTTAATAAGACATTCACCTTTAAGATTCAAATATTCCGTATTTTCGGGTTCGATTTCTAGAGCTTTATCATACCATTCTATTGCTTCGTCATATCTTTCCATCTTTTTCAGGGCTTCAGCCTTCCTAATCAGCGGGTGGACATCCTCCTTATCAAGTTCATGAGCCTTATTATAAGATCTTAAAGCATTTTCGTATCTTTCTAAGTGCTCTTGAATCATGCCCTTCTGCATCCAAGAAGACTTGTCTTTTGGATCCAATTCTAAAGCTTTATCGAAAGCCTCTATACTCTTTTCTCTTTCCTTCAAGAACTTGTGAGCTTTAGCTTTATCTTTCCAAGTTTTAAAGTCATTTTCATCTTTATCTAGTATCTTATCACAATATTCTACAACTTCTCCCCATCTGTCTAGCTCTTTCAAGATATCTTTTATCCTTCTAAGATCCTCAATACTCTCTTCTACCTTAAGAACTCGCTCCATAGGTTCCAGCGCAGCTTCGGCTTCACCGAGTTTTTTCAGAGCCTCAGCTTTGTCCCTCAATGCTTCTATACTCTGAGAATTTATCTCCAATATCTTCTCAGCTGTACTCTGGATTTCACTCCATCGGCCTAGGTTTTTCAAGGAGTCTTTCTTGTGCTCTAATACTTTGAGATCGTATTCTTTCATGTCTAAAGCTCTATTGAAAGACTTTACGGCCTCCGCGTGTTCTCCTATCTCTGCTAAAGAGGTACCTTTCCGAATATGGGCAAATCTATTGCTAGGGTCTAGTTCTAAAGACTTATCGAAAGCCTCCACCGCCTCTTCATATCTCTCAAGCCACTCAAGCGCTGCTCCCTTGCTGTACCAAATATTTTTGTCTTCAGTCTCGATTTCCAATGCCTTTTCATATGATCTAACAGCCTCTTCATATCTATCTACCCCCTCCTGAGCGAGGCCTTTGCTGTACCATATTTTGTGATCTTCAGGATCAATTTCTAAAGCGTGATCATAAGCCTCGATAGCTTCCTTATATCTTTCCAATTTATTCAAGGCATGGCCTTTATTATTCCAATATCTTTTATCGTCTGGAGCTAACTCGTGGGCTTTTTCAAAACTCTCTACGGCCTCTTCATATCTTCCTTTTTTGTACTCGGAAAGGCCCTTATAATTCCACTGTTCTGGTCTAGATTCATCGATCGATAGTCCCTTCTGGTAATCTTCTATAGCCTTTTCATGTTTTCCTTTTCTTCTGTAGGCTTTAGCCCTATCAAAATGTGCCTGAGCGTCGTTAGAATCTAACCTCAAAATCTTTTCGCATATTGATATCACTTCATCGTATCTATTCATATCCAATAGTGCTTCCTTTTTACCTTTCATTGCCTCAGGATTTTCTTCTTCTAGATTCAGTGACTTTTCAAACTTTTCTAGAGCACTTGATGGAACGTCTTTTTCAAGGTACGCTCTGCCCATGTCGTTCCAAGCCTGAATATTTTTTTCATCGATCTCAGTTATCCTTTCCGCTATGCGTATCACATCCGTCCACTCTTCCCTCTCTTTATAGATTTCTTTTTCGTGTTCTAACGCATTTATATCAAGAGGGTTAAAAGAGAGAGCATCTTCGAAAGACTCTATAGCTTTGTCTACTTTCCCGAGTCTTTGAAGAGCTACACCCTTATCGTATAGAGCGCTAGCATCTTCAGGATTGCTATCCAAAATACGATCACATATTTTAACCAATTCCTCGTAGCGTTTCAATTCCTTAAGAGTTTCCTTTTTATTATTCAATAATCGATGATCTTCCATATCAAGATTTATTCCTTCCTCAAATGCGCTCACTGCCTCTTCATACCTCTCCATTTCGAACAGGATTGTTCCCTTTTCATTCCACAATTCTTTGTCATCTGGATCCAATTCTAAAGCCTTTTCGATCGTTTCTAAAGCTTCTTGGTGCCTCTCGAGTTGGTGGAGGGTGGTTCCTTTTTCGATCCAAAGTTCTCTGTGATCTGGATCTATGTCGATACCATTATCGAAACACACCACAGCATCATTGAATTTTCCCTGTCCCTTCAAAACTTGGCCCTTTTTAAGCCAAATCTCTTCATTATCTGGATTTATATCTAGGGCTTGATTCAATGTCTCGATGGCAGAGCCCAGATTACCGTCTCTTTTCAAAGCCTGGGCTTTTTTTGTCAATATGTCAGCATCTTCTGGGTCTATATCTAAGATATTATCATAAAAAGATATATCATCGGGATCTATCTCCAACCCTGCTTTGTACGCTCTGACAGCTTCGTCCTCCCGACCCATATCTGCCAGGATATCTCCTTTATTACCATAGGTCATTTTATCTTCCGGATCCTCTTCTATCGCGTTTTCTAGAAATTTCAAAGCCTCGTCCTTTTCTCCCTGCTTAGCTAATATCAGAGCTTTGTGATTAAGTGCTTCAATATTTTGCTTATCGAATTCTAGTGACCTCTCTTCAGCTCTTAGACCCTCCTTTTCAAATCCTATATTATAATAAAGCCATCCGAGGTCGTCATAAATCTCTGAAAGTTCTTGCTCCCTTCCCCGTAAGACTTTTTCCTTTTTATTGATATAATTCAAAGCTTTATCACAATGTTCCTTAGCCTTTTCTATATCTCCTTCCTGACGACTATCTTCAGCCTTCGTTAATAATTTATGCGATTTTTTAAAGGCTCTTTTTTCCTTATCCAATAATGAAGTGATAGAATCTAATATACCCATCTTCTTCCTCCTATTTATTCAATAAATTGATTGTCTATATATAATGTTTTTTACTGGGTAAAACGGTCTTTCTAGAGAAAAATTTAAGAAAAGTTTTCAGGTTACCAGTGTTTCTAATTCATCTCTTTCTATCGCCCTCCTTAATTTCTAGAGCCGGTCTTCGGCCCGTAGACATTTTTTTAACCCTGAGCGTATTTCCATACGGATGTCCGACGTTCATGTAAACTACCACTTCCTTAAGGAAGTAGCTTGTAGTACGGCAAGACCAGACCGCAGAGACAATCTAATCATTAGTAGGCTCCACTCTATCCCTTTCGGGAGGAAAGAGGGATATACCATCACACTCGCTCCATAGCCCCCTGATTTCAGGGTTAGTAGACCGGAATTCGGTTACAATATCAATATCCCTTCCTGACTATTTAAAAGTTTATCTCAATTCATCATTCCTCTGAAGAAGGCCTCATTGAGATATATTAGGTGAATTTTCTACCAAGTGATGCATTGAAAATAATAAATAGTCATTCCTACTTAATGAAGAAAAGACTGCGTGAGTGTGTACTTCGATGAGAAAAACAAAAATCGTAGCGACTATAGGTCCGGCTTCGGATAGTAAAGAAGAACTAGAAAGACTTGTAGCGGCTGGCATCGATGTTGCAAGGCAGAATTTTTCTCATGGGACACACGATGAACATTATGAAACACTCACAAAGATAAGAGATATCTCCGATCAGATCGGGGTTATGATGGATACACAAGGTCCAGAGATCAGGTTAAATGAGATCGAAGAAGATACTGAACTACATCAAGGCGAAAAGCTCAAGATCGTGACCCAGGACGTGAAAGGAAATGAAGAGATACTACCGGTGGATCATCCAGAAATAGAAGATTATTTGAAGGAAGGAGACACCATATTGATCGACGATGGGCAGATCGAACTCAACGTTTTAGAGGTGGGGGACGAGGTAAAGTGTGAAGTGATATACGGCGGTAAAATACTCTCAAGAAAATCGGTCAATGTCCCTGGAAAAGATATGGGCCTAAGGGTACCAACCGAGAAAGACATCCAAGATATAAAATTTAGTGTAGATAAAGATTTTGATTTTATCTCCGCTTCATTTGTAAAGTCAGCCGGCGATATCGAGAAAATAAGAGAATTGCTCAAAAAGAAAAATTCAGATATGAATATAATCGCTAAGATAGAGCATATCAAAGCCGTAGAAAATATCGACGAGATCATCCATGCTTCAGATGGGGTGATGATAGCGCGAGGAGATCTTGGAGTTGAGATCCCAGCTTCTGATATCCCAGTATTACAAAAACAGATAATCGAGAAGGCAAACATCGATGAAAAACCAGTGATAACAGCTACCCAAATGCTCAAATCTATGACAGAGAGTCCGAGAGCGACCAGAGCAGAAGTATCCGATGTTGCGAATGCCGTCTTCGATGGATCTTCCGCGGTGATGCTTTCAGAAGAAACAGCTATAGGGAAATATCCTGTGAAATCGGTAGAATTCATGTCTGAAGTTTTGGAAAAAATGGAGCAATATGTTAAAGAGAGAAAATATTTTACTACAGAGAAAGAGAGCAATGATATAGCCGATATAATAGCAAAGAACGTATCACAAGCCGCTCGAGAGATCGACGTGAAATATATCGTGGCTCATACTTCCTCTGGTTACACCGCACACAAGATTTCGAGGTTCCGACCGAACGTCGATATCATCGCTTTCACTGATAAGAAGTCAGTTCAGCGAAGGTTGAGTCTGATATGGGGGGTTAAAGCTTTCTACAGCGAATTCCCAGATCATGTTGACGATATGGTCTGCGGTACTGCTAGAGAGCTTTTCGATAGAGGTATGGTCGAAAAAGATGATAAACTTCTGATCACTGCAGGTGTTCCTGCACCCGTGACCGGGATAACCAACACTATGCAGATCAGGACGGTCAAAAGTCTTCTAGAGGAAGGCTGCGATGAGACGATGATCGACGACAAAGTTTAAATTCAGCGTTTGATTCGGAAAGAATCGAACTCTCCAGTCGGTTCTTCTTCCTTTATCTCAAAATCGTCTACTCTAGCATGGGGCTGATTATTCTTGCAGAACTCTATGACTTCATCTACTCTGTTCTCAGGACCTTCAAAGATCGCCTCGACTCGACCATCTCTGAGATTTTTGACCCAGCCTTTAACACCTTTCTCCTGAGCCTTATCTCTTGTATTTGCTCTGAAGAACACCCCTTGAACCTTCCCGCTAAAGAAACAGTGTTTTCTTATCATGTTATCTATACTACATGGAAAAGGGCCAAAAAAAGATTTTCGATGAGTAGACTTAACGAGTCCTTTTACAACACTCGCAGAGACCTCTAATCGCTTGAACGGCATCTTCTGGAGTCTGGTACACCGGGATACCCCTCTTTTCGATCTTCTCTGACATGGAGTGGGTGAACTCGCCACCTGAGGCTATAGTTATTATGGGCTTTTCTTTTTCCTGCATCTTGCCAAGTTTTTCGACAATATGTTTGTCCAAAGCAGGAGACTGAAACAAGCATACTACTATCAAAAGGTCGACATTATCGTCTTCAAGCATTATCTCTATCGCCTTCTCATATCTCTCTGAAGACGCATCACCTACGATGTCAACTGGATTTTTCAATGTAGAGTGATCTGGAATTTCCCCTTCTTCCACCGCCTTTTCAAACCTGTTTTTAGTTTCGTCAGATAAATTTGCAAGAGTAAGCCCTTTATCTATCAAAGAATCAGTAGACATTACTCCAGCCCCTCCTCCGTTTGTCACTATCCCTATCTTTTTTCCGGCGGGTAAAGGTTGAAAAGACAGAGCTTTTGCCACGTTGAACATCTCTCTCAATGTGTTTATCCTGATCACGTCTGACTGCTTGAACGCACCTTCGTAAACACCATCTTTTCCAGCTAGCGAGGCGGTGTGAGAGGTAGCGGCCGAAGAACCCTTTTCAGTCCTCCCTGATTTGATCGCCAATATAGGTTTTTCACTTTTTTTTGCAGCCTCAAAAAATTTTCTTCCGTCCTTTACACCTTCGATATAGAAAATTATATAGTCGGTTTTTTCGTCTTCTGAGATATAACTGATAAGGTCGGCCTCGTCAATGTCAGCTCTGTTTCCGTAACTGATAAATTTACTCAAGCCGATATTAGATTCAGAAAACCAATCCAATATTGCCGCACCGAAAGCCCCACTTTGGGAGAGAAAAGCGATCGATCCGGGATCAGGCCGTGCTTGTCTTTCAGGGGGATTGAATATCGTATCTAGTTCTATCCATGGATTGTAGATACCCAAACAATTTGGTCCTATTAGGTTCATATCGTATTCATCCACTATCTTTTTGATTTTATCTTCAAGATCCTCTCTTCCAGCTTCACTGAATCCAGCACTAACAACGATCACATTTTTTATCTCGGCTTCACCACATTCTTTTATGATATCTGGTACTATCTTTGCTGGTAAGGAAATCAAAGCGAGGTCCACTTTGTCCTTTATATCTATTACAGATCCATAAGCTTCAAAACCGAGTATTTGATCTTCTTTAATATTTACAGGAAATATGCCTCCCTCAAATTTTCTTTTCAAAGATTTCATTATCGCATTCCCTACTTTACCCTCTTGATTCGAGGCGCCAATGACAGCAACGTTATCTGGCCAGAACATTCCATCTAAATCCATATTAACAATCAATATGTTATAACATTCATTATTTACCTTTTTCTATCTCACTCTCTCTAATTCAAATTGTCCTCTAGATGATTTCTTAAATGTTAGTAAGTTATATATATGCCTCCTTTAACTTTAAATGTAGGACTCTTAGATGGACGGGGAAGATTTAAAGTTGGTGAAAAATATAATGGAAAAGGTCAAAAAAAGCGGTGATCCAGATACTGTTCTTTTTGACACTCCGACGACTCAGATCGCAAAGACTAACTTTTTTATCCTTAAAGGTCTTTTGGAGCTGAAGGGTAAAAAAGGTTACTTCGTGAGTCTTGATAGACCTCATCAAAATATGTCTTATCTCCTACAAAATCATGATATAAGCCAGGAAAACATATGGTATATAGATGCTGTCAGCCATATGTCGGGTAGTAAGAGGATTGGTAAAAAAAATGTTGAAGAAAATGTTGATTTTGTAGATAACACCTTTCAAATAGAGGAATTTGTTGAGTTTTTTAAAGAAAAGGGGGTAAAGAGAAAAAATTTCGGATCTCTTGAGGATATCGATTTTATACTCATCGACAATGTATTTCCAATTTTGAACTACAATAATATAGAAAAAATACAAGAGTTCTTAAGTTCTTTCGAGGAGCTGATTGCTTCTCATGAAAATTTATTTGGCTTGATCGTAATGAATTCTAACTCTCATGATAATTTGGATAGAATCATTAAGAGACATGTGAAAACTGTAATAGATGTTAAAAAACTTAAGGAGGATGCATAAACATGGCTGAATTAGAAAGAGTTTCGACTGGAATAAAAGGACTAGACGATATGGTGGATGGAGGGTTCCCATTCCCTTCAGTCTCGCTCGTCGCAGGCGGCGCAGGAACAGGGAAAACTACATTTGGGTTGAGCTTTCTTACCGAAGGAGCAAGACAGGGAGAAAAAGGTCTTTTCTTCACTACCCTCTCAGAGCCGACCCAATGGATGCTGAGATATACGAATCAATTCGATTTCATCGACAAAGACTTCTTTGGAGATGAGATAAAATATCAAGATGTGGGCCTCCTGGTCCAAAATGAAGGATATGAAGAACTCTTGGACTTTATCGACGATAAAATAGCAGAGGTCATGCCACAACGGATAGTGATAGATCCCATAACTGTTGTTGGGCCATTCTTCAAGGAGGAATACAGGTCGTTTCTTTTCGAATTGATCAATTTGTTGAAGAACTGGCAGGCTGTCTCGGTGTTAACTGGAGAAGTATCACCTGGGATGGCTTACCCAGAAGAAGTTACTTATGCGGTGGACAGCGTTATTTTGTTGAGTATGCTGGAAGAAGAGGGTTCCAGGAGAAAATATCTTGAAGTTCTGAAGATGAGAGGTACCGATCATACCACTGGAAAACAGCCGATCAGTATAACCACAGAGAATGGTATAGTTGTTCTCAAATCTAGATTCTGAAAACCTTTCTTTTTTAATTTCTTCTTTATTCTACAGAAAATACACATAATCTTTAAGGTAAAATATATATAGAACCTCTTTTTCATAGAGGGATAGAAGAGGTGTAACACATGATGTCAGGTCAGCAACCTATATTCGTGATGAAGGAAGACACGGAAAGAGAAAGTGGTAAGGACGCACAGAAGAACAACATCGCCGCCGCAAAGGCAATAGCTGATGCGGTCAGGAGTACATTAGGTCCTAAAGGTATGGACAAGATGTTGGTCGACAATCTTGGAGACGTAATCATCACCAACGACGGAGTTTCCATCCTAAACGAGATAGATATAGAGCATCCAGCTGCGAAGATGCTGGTGGAAGTAGCAGATACGCAGGAAGAGGAATGTGGTGACGGTACTACATCTGCTGTAGTACTAGCCGGTGAACTCTTGAAGACGGCGGAAGAAAGGATAGATCAACTGCACCCCTCCATAATAGCTAATGGTTATAGGATAGCTTCCCAAAAGGCTTCCGAAATCTTGGATGATATGAAACTCGATATAGACTTGGAGGACGAAGAAAACTTGAAAAATATCGCTTCAACTGCGATGACGGGTAAGAACGTAGAGATAAACAAAGAAAAGTTAGCCGACATAACAGTAGATGCGGTCCGTCATATAACTGAGAAAACGGGTGAAGGATACACCGTAGATATCGACAATATAAAAGTCGAGAAGAAGGCCGGTGCCAGCGTTGACAACACTGAACTGATAGAAGGTATGATCCTTGATAAGGAGAGGCTTCATGACAATATGCCCAAGGAGTTGGAGAATGCTAAGATCGCCTTGCTCAATACGGCCCTGGAAGTCCAGGAGACCGAGATGGATGCATCCATCGAGATCACCGATCCTGATCAACTAGAAAAGTTCGTCAATAAGGAAGAAGAGAGCCTGAAAGAAATGGTACAGATGGTCAAGGACGTAGGCGCTAATGTACTGCTCTGTCAGAAAGGCATAGATGATCTAGCTCAGCATTACTTAGCTAGAGAAGGCATCTTCGCGATCAGAAGAGTTAAGAAATCCGATATGAAGAAACTCGCTAGATCAACTGGGGGAAACATCGTCAACAATCTTAAGGATCTTTCCTCTGATGATCTTGGCACCGCTAAAAAAGTGAGTGAAAAAGTAGTATCCGGATCTCATATGACCTTCGTCGAGGGGACCGAGGAAGCTAAAGCCGTATCTCTCCTATTGAGAGGAGGCACTGAACACGTGGTAGATGAACTAGAGAGAGCCATAGAAGACGCGATCAAAGTAGTCTCAGTGGCGATAGAAGACGGCGCAGTCCTCCCAGGAGGCGGAGCAACAGAGATAGAACTTTCCAATAGACTTGCAGAATTCGCCGGTACCATCGAAGGTAGAGAACAGATAGCTTTCGAGGAGTTCGCGGAGTCATTGAACATAATACCGAGAACAATCAGTGAGAACGCGGGACTCGACGGCATCGACGTACTGATGAATTTGAACACCGCTCACGAGAAGGAAGGAAAAGAGACCCACGGAGTGAACGTTGAAGACGGTGAAGAACCCGAGGATATGCTCGAAAAAGGAATAATCGAGCCTTATAGGGTCAAGAATCAGGCAATAAAGTCAGCTACTGAAGCCGCCAATATGATATTGCGAATAGATGACGTGATCGCCTCTAAAGGTGGAGGCGAAGAAGGCGGCGGACCACCAGCCGGTGGACCAGGAGGTCCCGGCGGAATGCCCGGAGGAATGGGCGGCGGGATGCCACCAGGAATGTAAACAGGAATAAAACTGAAAATCCCAAACCGCTAAAAAACCCTTTTTAATTATTTTGATATCTGATTATCCTTATGAATCATTTAGGATATCTTTTTTACAAAAAGAGAGAAAGGACAGATTGATAGAACTACCTATCTTTGCTCGGCACGTTTAGCTGCTTCTAAAACTTCATCCCACGCATCCAAACTCTTCTGCGCCTCTTCTTCTTCGAGTTTTTCTATCGCATAACCCGCATGAACTATTACGTAATCACCGATATCCGCTTCTACCAGTGATATATTAGCCTCTCTAGTAACTCCACCAAAATCTATTTCAGCGGTATCGCCTTCTATATTTTCGATCAGGCCTGGAACAGCAAGACACATTGCAGTTAAACCTACAAATACTTATAATATAAACATTTTGGAAAGCACATGGAAGTTTTCATCAATCGATGCACTAGTTATGATGAATGCTATGAGGTAGTGGAAGATGCTTTCGAAGAACTAGGAGGGATATCCAATTTTGTTAAAGACGGTGAAACGATTTTAGTCAATCCGAATCTTCTTAAAGGTAGTTCACCCGATAAGGCAGTAGTTACTCACCCAGATTTTATCATAGCCGTTGTGAGAGTACTTGAAAAAAAGGACGTGGATATAATAGTCGGAGACAGTCCGGCGGGGAGGATGACCGAAAAGAAACTAGAGGACCAATACGAAAAGAGCGGATGGAAAAAGATTGAATCCGAGACTAATGCCAGATTAAATTACGATGTTGGAAGTACTAAAAGAGATATCTCGACCGGAAGTACAAAAAAAACCTTTGATATTTTGAGCCTGGTCGAAGAGGTCGATGGCATCATAAATCTCCCTAAATTAAAAACTCACTCTTTGACCGTCTTCACTGGAGCGGTAAAGAATAAGTATGGTTTGGTTCACGGACTAACTAAAGCTGCCTATCACGGGCAATTCACTAGACTGAATCAATTTGGAAAGATGCTACTCGATGTCAATGAAGCAGTGGATACCCGATTGACCGTCATGGACGGTATCATAGGCATGGAAGGTGATGGTCCTTCTGGTGGAGAGCCAGTTGAATTGGATTGCGTTATAGCCTCTGAAGACCCTCTCGCAGTTGATTATGCTGCCTGTAAATTGACTGGTATACCCCCACAAAAAGTACCTACTATTCTGGAAATGGAATTCGATTTTGAAGAGATAGAGTATTTGAACAGACATCCAAATTCCTTTGAACGAGACATCGATTATCCCTCGGGAGGTTCGACCCCTTATAGAGTTCCGAATATTTTGACAGGTTTATTCGCTAATTTTTATCTCGACCGACCAGAATTAAACGAAGAAAAATGTATCAAATGTTGGGAATGTCAGGAGGCCTGCCCGAAAGATGCGATAACGGGGAAAAGTTATGGCCCGAAGATAAGCTGGTGGAAATGTATCAGATGTTACTGCTGTGCTGAAACCTGTCCAGAAGAAGCATTGAAACCATAGTGATAAGAGCCGATCGAAATCTATATTGTTTTCAACAGTGGAAATTTTTATATTTTTACTAGTGATTAAGGTTGAAACAATGGAAAAGAAGCGAGTCGTCAAAGAGACCTTGCCTTTGCTTTTCTTACTCGTACTAGGCGGAGCTCTAGCTGGCTCAGTGTTGGCCAATATGGAAAGTGTCTTGAGGAAGATCCCAGGTCTGATAGTAATCGTACCAGCGGTGATAGGTATGAGGGGGAACATCTCAACCACTCTCAGCTCTAGACTGGGGTCGGCTTATCATCTAGGTATGCTGGAGAGAGGATTAACATCAGAAGTTGGAAAGGAGAACATAAAGGCTTCTCTAGCACTTAGTCTTTTCACCTCTGCCCTGTTTCCCGTTTTACTTTATCCTCTCAGTTTTTTCCTTCCTTTTGAAGTCTCATCACGGGTGATAGTGACGATCTTTTTGGTCTCTATCACCACAGGTATGTCATCCGCTATTATCCTGATAATATTGACCTTTTCTATCGTTTCCACTTCCCTCAAGTTCGGCCTAGATCCGGATAACATAAGCGGACCTGTCTTGACAACTGTTGGAGACGTTTTCACGCTGTTGATAATGTTTGGATATGCGAATCTGTTCTGGTGGTTGATACTTTGACCTACAGTTGGAGAAAGATATTCAAGGAAAGTGCCGGTCTATTGGCGATCATGGGTGTCATTGGGATAACGGGGGGTTCAGTATTAGGAAGTATAGAGGAGACTCTCTTAATCTATCCCATACTTCTGTTCTTGGTACCGGTTCTGAACGGGGTTGGGGGAAATCTTGGTGCTGTACTGGGGGCGAGGATAAGTTCCGCCATACACACAGGTAAGATAGAACCGGAGTTGTATGATGTGGAATTGAGGGATAACATGTTGGTCATGATGGCGATGGGATTTTTCGTGTTCTTCGTCTTCGCCCTAGGTATGGCGATCGCCAACATCTTTCTGAATTTTGGAGTGAGTTCTCTTCAGATTTTTACAGTGATAATTGGGGGAGGTTTTATTACCGTGTTTCTGATTACTTTGATAACGGTTGGGGTGTCTCTGTGGTCATATCATAAGGGTCTTGATCCGGACAACATCGTGATACCTGTAGAGACCACGACGTGCGACTTCATCGGGATAATGACTTTAGCTTTCATGGTTTGGTTGGTGATATTGTGAAGAATAGAGAAAAAAAGAAGGAATTGGAGGAGGACCACGCCGAGATCTCATACGAGGACACTTCGGTCAGAGAGCTTTTGACGCTGATGAAGGATAATTCGGAACTGATAGCCGACTTGGCTTATGCCTCGATGGTCTTTGAGAACGAAGAGTTGGCAGATGAAGTCCGTCACCTAGAATCACAAATGGATAAGATGATGTACCAGATACGACTGAAATCGATGCTTGGAGCAAGAACGATAAATGCTGCGGAGCAGCTCAGCGGTCTTTTGCAGGTCGCTTCTGCAGCGGAACAGATATCAGATGCTGCTGAAGATATGGTAAAGTTACTCGATGCCCAGGTGGATCTCAAACCTATACTACCACATCTGCTGAAAAAGGCTGATGAAAAAGTATTCACCCTGAATGTAGAGGAAGGTTCAGATCTGGTTGGTAAAACACTAGGAGAACTGCGCCTCGAATCCGTCACCGGTGTGAGGGTTATAGCAATAAGGCATAAGAAGAAATGGTTTTATGGTCCAGACGGGGAAACGAAGTTAAAAGGAAAAGATTTGCTCATAGTCAGAGCTCACGAGGAGGGATATGAAAAGCTTTGGCCGGTAGCCCATAAACAGAAAAGATGGAAGGAGTTGGTAGGATGAAAGCAGTCGAAGAAGAACTGCTCGAGATGAAAGATACGTCGGAATTGATGTTGGACTTAGCCTATTCCTCTCTTCTCTACCACAATCAGGATATCGCTGAAGAGGTTTTCAACCTGGAACAGAAAGTCAACGAACTCCAAGATTCGATAAGCACAAAGATCTTAGAAAATAATGAGGATATGGATCCAGATAAAAGCTTCATCCTCTTCAAGATGGCCGACTCGATCGAGCGATTTGCCGACGCCGCACTAGACATCGCAGATGTAGTTCTAAGAGATATAGAGCTCCATCCCGTTATCAAGGAGAGCCTTAAGGATTCAGATGAATTTATGGTCCGAAAAGAGATACTTAAAGGAGCTTTTTTAGATGGAAAAACGCTTGAAGAATCAGAGATGACTACAAAAATCGGGATGAAAGTCATCGCGATCCGTAGAGGAGATAATTGGTCCTATGGGCCAGATAAAGAGGTCAAATTGAAAGCTGGAGACATAATATTCGCTAGAGGACCTCGAGAGAGCGAAGAGCAGTTGAATAAATGGACCAGAGTTAACCTCTGATCGGAGTTCTAGCGCTAAATGAAAATCTAAAGGATACCATTCTCTAAGTCTTTTATAACTTCTTCCTTATTTTTTGCTTTCACTAAACCAGAAGCCAACAGAACTCCCTTTGTTCCGAGATCTAAAGCCGCTTTTACATCATCTCCATCCTTAACTCCAGCACCGCAGAGAACTTTTACTTCTTTATTGACATCTTTCACTTTTTTGACGGCTTCTTCCACGACTTCCGGTTTAGCGGAGGACACCGAAATATCTCCACCTATCAGTTCTGGAGGTTCATAAGCCACGAATCCGGGACCTAGTGCAGCGGCAGATGCAGCCACATCCGG
Organism: Thermoplasmatota archaeon; assembly: GCA_018334835.1. Lineage (GTDB taxonomy): Archaea > Thermoplasmatota > Thermoplasmata > Halarchaeoplasmatales > Halarchaeoplasmataceae > Natronoplasma. Next base: position 41,399 of record JAGXLF010000004.1, read on the forward strand.
ATTATTGGCACAGACAATCGTCTCAATATCCTTTTCTTGGCAGCGCTTCACAATGTATTCTATATCAGAGAGTTTCAACTGATTTTCAGAATGGTTTATCAACGTACCGTCGATACCAGCATCTATCATCGTCTCTAAAAGAGTATGACCAGTATTGCTTCCAGGTTTTACCGCATCTACGTGTTGAGAAAGAACAGACAGATCCGTATTTTTATTGACCGCCCTGACATCAGCTGTTTGAGGAACGACAGCCCAATTTTTTTTGCAGTTTTTCTCTATGGTACGGGTGAGTTCGACGGCTTTATCACCAATAGAGGGGGCATATGTTTTGTAATTGACTATTATTATCGGAGTTTCAAACATTATATCATCTTGAGAATTGAGTGTACATAGTTAAAGATTGTGGATTTTATCCCATAGATAAACAAAATACTTAAATTGACCTATCCGGATTCTCATCCATGAAAGCAGTAATTTTAGCTGCGGGGGAAGGCACTAGATTACGTCCCTTTACGGCTACAGAACCAAAAGTCATGATACCTGTAGCAAATAAACCTATCTTGGAATACGTAGTGGATGCCATAAGAGAGAACGGAGTCAGAGATATAATCATGGTAGTGGGTTACAAGAGACAAAAGATAATGTCTTATTTTGGGGACGGTGATGACTTTGGTGTGAACATAGATTATGTTGTCCAGAAAAATCAACCACCCACTGGAGGGACAGCTCATGCACTATACCAAACCAAGAACAAACTTGATGAGGAATTTATATTGTTTCCAGGAGATAACGTTATATCAGAAGATACTGTTTCTGATCTTTTGAATAACATGGAAGATTATACGATACTGATAACTAGGAGTGAAAATCCTTCAAAATATGGTGTAGTTACATTGGAAAAGGGCGGTGAAACCGTAAAAGGGCTTGTCGAGAAACCAGAGAGAAGTCCTAGTCATCTGATATCTACTGGTATTTATTCTTTTCAACCAGATGTTTTCGAACACATAGAAGATGTGATGGGGGAAGGACACTATGATATACCCTCTGTGATAGAAAAGATCATGAAAACAAATGAGATCAAAGCTATAAAAACGAAAGGAGATTGGATAGACGCGGTTTATCCCTGGGACCTTCTTCACGTAAATAGAGCCGCTCTGAAAGATATAAACAAAAAGTACAATGGATTGATCGGGGAGAACGTGATGATAAAAGGCAACGTTAAGATAGGGAAAGGAACACGGATAAGAGGAGGGAGCTTTATAGAGGGGCCTACAATAATAGGAGAGGGATGCGATATCGGTCCGAACGTTTGTATCGCTCCAAGTTCTAGCATAGGAGATAATACGAAGATTGGTCCCTTCACAACGGTAGAAAACAGCTTGGTGATGAACGGAGCGGCTATAGGCTCCAACTCAACGATCGTCAACTCAGTAATCGGAGAGGGAGTAAAGATAAAGAACAATTTCTCCACTTACTCTGAAGATAGGAAAATAGAAACTGAGGAAAGACTGCATATTGTCGAAGATATCGGGGCTATGATAGCGGAAGATACCGAGATCGGTTCAGGAGTCACGATAGAGGCAGGAGTGATCGTAGGAGATGGATGTGAGATAAGATCAGGAAGAACGATCGGAGAAAAGATCGATTCAGGATCCAAAGCAGTGTGAGGTATTGGCATGTGCGGCATAGTAGGTTACACCGGTCCAAAAAATATAAGGGATGTCTTGATCGACGGACTGAAAAGATTAGACTACAGGGGCTATGATTCCGCTGGAGTGGGAGTAAGAAAGGAAGATGAGATCTATCTGCAGAAAAAAAAGGGAAGGATAGAAGATCTCTCTAAAGAGGATATACCTGAAGGAAAGGCGGGTATAGGACACACAAGATGGGCCACACATGGTAAGCCATCTGATGAGAATGCTCATCCTTTTGTAGATTGCAGGGGAGAAATAGCTATCGTTCATAATGGTATCATAGATAATTTCAATTCGATCAAAGATGAGTTGATAGATAAAGGACACGAATTTTCTTCTGAAACTGACAGTGAAGTAATAGTTCATCTTTTAGAAGAAAATAATGATGGCGATCTCTTAGAAGCTTTTAAGAAAACTGTCACCAAAATAAGCGGATCGTACGCGATATTAGCTCTGAGAAGGGATTCAAGCGAACTCCTAGTAACTAGAAACCAAAGTCCGATGGTCGTCGGAATTGGTGAGGATGAGAACCTTGTAGCATCGGACGCACCCGCTCTACTCGAACACACCAAAAATGTAAAATATCTCCAGGACGGCGACATCGCCAGGATAACGGGGGATGAGATAGACATCTGGAACGAGGACGATCAACTTATAGAAAGGAAAACAAAAAAGATCGAATGGGATCTAGAGGATGCGGAAAAAGGTGGCTATGAGCACTTCATGCTCAAGGAGATTTTTGAACAACCTAAAGCCATCCATGAATCTATACTTGGAAGACTTACAAATTTCGATGAATTTGATCTTTCTAAATATGACCCAAACGCGATTCAGTTTATAGCCTGCGGTACTTCAGCCCATGCCGGCTTCGTCGGGAAATATATCTTCGAAAAGATAGCCAAAATACCTTGTACTCTAGAATTTTCTTCCGAATATCGACATTCTTCACCTTCGGAAAGCTATCCTTTGACTATTTTATTGAGCCAGAGTGGGGAGACATTAGACACTATGGCAGCGGCAAGAGAAGCGAACCAAAGAGGTAACGACACATTAGCTATAACGAATGTTTTAGACAGTTCGATAACTAGAGAAGTCGATGAGGTGATGTACACACAGGCAGGGCCTGAGATAGGTGTAGCCGCGACAAAAACATTTACCACTCAAGTCGTCATGCTTTATCTGCTAGCTATAGAGATGGGGATCAAAAGGAACGTCTTGAGCAAAGATCAAGCAGATAAATATAGGGATGAACTGAGAAGACTGCCTAGAAAGGTCGAAAGTATACTCAATGATAAGGAAAAAATCAGAGATATGACTGAGAGTTTAGCTAAAGCAGAAGACATATTTTTTGTCGGTAGAAATATAAATTATCCGGTGGCCCTTGAAGGGGCCTTAAAGCTTAAAGAGATAGCGTATATCCATGCTGCTGGTTATCCAGCAGGAGAACTGAAACATGGGCCCTTTGCTCTGTTGACCGAGAATACACCGGTTATAGCTATCGCTGTAAAAGACGAAACCTTCGATAAGATGTTGGGGAATATAGGAGAGATCGCTGCAAGAGATAGCCCTGTAATCGTAGTTGGAGACAAAGATAAAGAATTGGAAAAATTAGCTGATGACGCTTACTTCATCCCAGATGTACCTCCGCTATTTTCACCTCTTCTAGTGAATGTAGTTCTGCAATTGATCTCATATTACACCGCATATAGATTGGATAGAGATATCGATAAACCACGAAATCTTGCAAAAAGTGTGACAGTAGAATGAAAGAAAAAATAGTAGGGTTTTACGAGGACCGAAAATCAATCGTGTGGTTGATGATAATATTTGTTCCCTTGATTATACTTGTTGTAGGTTCATTTATGGCTAAAGAGATATTTTGGGATTCTTTCCTTTGGAGATATTTCTGGGCGCCCGTTGTAGCTGATGCTGAAAGAGAACCAGTAAATGGCATTTCAGCCGGATACAACATTGTTAATACGATCATATATGGGATCATATTGGTGATTTCATTCTTTGGTATAATTGAACTGATCAGACATTTTGATATCAGTATAAACAAGAAATTCGTTTATACCCTTTTACCCTGGGTTATACTTGGAGGTTCGCTTAGAAGTCTCGAGGATGCTGGCCTTTTTAAAAGTCCTCTCGATAAATTTATGATCACACCGATGATATATTTCGTTCTTGGATTTTCGGCTGTATTCCTGATGCTGATTGGGGCTCATCTATCGAGAATAGAATGGGATACAGATAAGTCCAAGTATATGGGATTGCTGATTCTTACCCCCCTACCATTTTTCTACTTGTTCCTAGGGAGCTTTATAGAACCTTTTTTCATTTCTTTTATCGTCGTAGTACTGCTCTTTTTATCCCTAACCTTTCTGATCGGTCTTATATATCTCGACTTAGACGAGAAATATCTCTTTTTCACCTATGGAACTACCTTGCTTTCTATATCTTTATCTTATAACGTTTACATCATACTCTTCCGGGATAGTGCTAATCCTCTCGAAGTGGTCATAATAACAATGTTGGGGTCTATACTCACCTTTCTCTTTTTGGGTTTTTTCTGGATATCGGGTCGTGTATCGCTTACTGGCTTTAAAAGAGAATACTTTGAAATCTTCAGCCGCCCCTTGAACCTGCTTATATGCTGGGCCCATCTTTTCGATGCTTCTTCAACTTATCGAGGTGTAACCGCCTTCGGATATGCAGAGAAACATGTTCTCCCGGAATTTTTAATCGAATATACAGGTCCAGAGATTTTATTCGTGGTCAAGATCGTATTGATATTGGTCGTAATCTATGTTTTGGATATCTTGCTGGAAGAAGATTTTTCGGAAGACGAAAGTTTAAGGTCATTTTTGAAATTCGTGATAATAGTACTCGGGACCGCTCCTGCAGTAAGGAACACACTCAGATTGGCGATGGGTGTTTAAAAAAGAAAAATGAGCCCGTGAGGGCTCGGAGCTAGCAGATCCAGTGCATCCATCCCATTATTTTTTAAGGTACTCTTCCCTAACTGCTTTGGCCTTTGCCATCTTCTGTTCCTGTTCGGCCATCTTCTCCACTTTTTCAGCTACCAAGTCTACCCTGTAATACAACATATCTCTAACAGCAGTCCTAATAGCTTCAGACCTGGAGGGAAAGTCGTCCATCTCGACCAGGAAGTCAATTCGATCGAGGAAGCTTTTAGGAAGCCTAACATTTATTCTTTCGTTATCAGACACGTTTATCCTCCGTTCCTGTGTATATACGACATTCTTTAGATGTCGTTTGTATGTACAATCACATATGAAACTTCATATTTAATAATTTCGTTTGTAATATGGTCACTTCGTATTCCTAAAGAAAAATTTTTTATGTCATCTATTTCATTAAGTGATGTGAATAAAGTTTATACAATCGGCTACGAAGGAAAAGAAATTGAGGAATTTATCCAGCTTCTAGAAAAATACGGTGTGAACCAAGTCGTTGATGTAAGGTCATATCCTACCTCAAAGAGAAAAAAATTCAAGAAAAACAACTTGAGGCAGGAACTATTCAAAGCCAGTATCAAGTATCGTCATCTACCCAGGTTGGGCGGTTTAAGAGACAAAGATTACCAAGAGACCATGAAAGAGGATGAATGGCTTAGCGCATTTGAGGAATTGAAAGATTTAGCAGAAGAAAAGAAGACAGTAATACTGTGTTTGGAGAGCAATCCAATGAAATGTCACCGCAGATTTATAGCAGAAGAGCTTGAGAAAGAGGGATGGGAAGTAGTTCACATAGGGGAAGGAGGATCCTGGAAAGAGAAAAAACTAAATGATTTTTGATATGGACTTTGCCAGACTTTCACAATACTTATTAATAACCTTCTCCTAATTTGGATATCATGGTGAAGCGACCCGAAGACTACAGAAATGAAATAGATTTCATCCAGGATCATATCAGCAAATATTTTCCAATCTATAAAACCGAGGTAGAATTTGACGTCGTTTCAGTATATATCAAGGCTCCGAAAGGAGAGGACCTTGAAGATAAATTCGATGACCTTAGAAATGAATTCGTTCCTCAGAATTACATCCCTCATCTGATCGAAAGACACGGAGAACATATGATAAAGGTGAAGAAACAGGAGGAAAAGACATTCAAAGGTGTGAAAGTCAATATCGCAATGCTTTTCATAACTTTAGGAACTACTTTGATAGCCGGTGCATGGTGGTGGTCTAACTATGACCCAGTTGGACAAGGGATGTTATCGCTTCATAATCTGATGAATGGAGCCCTGTATTTCACTCTGCCCCTTCTCTTGATTTTAGGTACTCACGAGATGGGACATTACTTTATGGCTAGATATCACAATATCAAGGCATCCTTACCCTTCTTTCTCCCGATGGCGCCGCCTCTAGGTACTATCGGTGCTTTCATCAGTATCAGAGAGCCGATACCGGATAAAAAATCTCTCCTCGATGTCGGTATAGCTGGGCCTATCGCAGGTTTTGTTGTAGCTATACCAGTTACATTGGCTGGGCTATATCTCGGTGACGTGATGACCCCAACGGCTACACCTCCTGTAGAAGGTATCAGACAGATATGGAACTTCCCTGTGATAATCAGAGGTATGACGAGAGTGATGCCCTGGACCGGAGGTGAGATCATTCACCCGACGCTGTTCGCTGGATGGGTTGGATTTCTAGTGACGGGATTGAATCTCTTACCAGCCTCTCAACTTGACGGAGGACATGTAGTTCGCTCATTATTTGGAGAAAAAGCAAAATATGTAAGTTATGCTGCCTTCGCTTTTCTCATAATAGTGGGTATATGGCAGTACATAGGATGGGTCGTGTTTGCGTTCCTAATACTTTTCCTAGGTGGAGTTAAACATCCACCTCCTTTGAACGATATCTCTAAACTCGATAAAAAAAGGCTAGTAGTTGGAGGGGTAGCGATCCTGATCCTGTTTATCAGCTTTCATCCAATACCGGTAGAACAGGAGCAGTTCAGCTATAGTTTTGATATAGACTTGGAAGAAGATCCAGAGCAAGAATTGATACTTGGTGAGTCTTTCAATTATACGCTTACCGTGGAGAACAAAGCTAGGAATGTAGATATTCCTGAAGGGATAGAATACGAAGTGAATTATAACCTTTCAAACGAGGGTTGGGAAGCTTGCCTGTGGACCCAGGAAGACGAGAACTGGAGTAAAGTCAATGATCCTGATAATCTCACTCTAGATAAGGGAGAAGAGCAAAGTTACCGTTTAGAAATAAGTTCTACAGAAAATTCCTCCATGGAGAACAGGATAACTTTTACAGTGAAAATGAAAGAACCAGTACAACAAAAGAAAGAAAGAACGATGAAAACAAAAATCGGAGATGAGTTTGACATCGACCTGATAGAATCATTCTCTCTAATAGAGGAAAATCAAACAGATTTTGATTTTTCAATTGTAAACAAAGGACAAAATGATACTTTCAATATTTCGATGAAAGATATCAGCGATGATAACTGGATTGTAGATTTCAAGAGTGAAAATATTACTAATTTCAATCATGAAGAAATAGAACTCGGATATGCAGAAAGTGTGAATATAACTGCAACGTTGAGATTGAATGAAACTGACCCCGAACCAGAAGGTAATCTTACCGTAATCACTACCAAGATATCTATCCGGTCTGAAAATACTGGTGAAGAGAAAATACTTGAATTGGTAGGTATAAAAGTTAATGAAAAGTGAATCAGATCTTTTTAAACACCGTAAAGTGCCTGTCTAGAGAACGATGAACTCTGATTTTGTACGTTTCTATCAGCTCTAGATATTCTTTTCCTATAGCAACGTAATCTAAGCCAGGGAATATCGCCGATAGATATCCGCCTTTTTTTAATCTTTCTTCAGAGATTCTAAATAATCTTTCATAGAGGGATGAAAGCCCTTCTTTCGATGTAGAAGAAGCTCTCCCATAAGGAGGATCAGTCGCTATACAATCTATATCTTTTGGTATGGTCTCAGCAACGTCGCCGACTTCGAGGGAAGCTTCAACATCGAATTCTCTAAGATTCTTTCTACAACCCTCTATCATCTTTGAGTCTTTGTCCCCCCCTGACACATCTAGACCCATGAGATAAGCTTCTATCAGTACTCCTCCCGTACCACAAAAGGGATCGTGTACTTTAGCCTTCTTTTCGGCACGAGTTAGATTTATCAACGCCCGGGTATATCTCGGTTTTAGAGATATTGGATAAGAAAAAGGTCTATTTTTTCCATCTCTAGATTTAAAATTCTCTCTTTCCATCTCATAGAGTTTTTTACCGACATAGTTTTTTTCAGATATGATGACGCATAATTCATGATCAGGCGAATCCAAATCTATAGAATGGTTAGAAGAGATCATCTCTCCTAGTTTCTCCTTGATAGCCTGTGTATCTCCTCGATGATTTTCGATTCTTCTTGTTCTAACCGCAGCACTCCCGGTAGGCAAATCCAAATCACCTTCAAGGTCGGAAAAATCTTCTCCAGAAGACTTACTTATCTCACGATAAATTCGGTGGGTAAGCCCCAATCTTTGAGCCAAAGACTTAACGGGACAATCTGTACTAAGTGAAAGTACACCTGGATCAGATCGATCGATTTTGTAATCATATGATAGCCCTTCGATAGCGGCAGTTATTTCTGCTTTAGCAAGGGGGTAGTTAGGTCCAACCAGTTCAAAAAATAGATCGACCATCTTTATAGTTTTTCTTCTATCCTATCCTTCAACTCTTTATCATTCACCTGTTCTACAAACGAGACTTCATCGTCAATTATTATCGTTGGCACATGAGTGATACCATATTCTGTTACCATATCCGGCACATCTTTCGGTTTGTGATAGTTGACCTCGACATCTTCCATGTCTTCCGTGACTCTTTCGACGGTCTTTCTAGCTGGTGGACAGTCCGGACAAGTATCGGAGTAAATGAAATCTATCGAAACCTGTGGTTTTTCTTCTGCAGACATGTTCTCACGACTCTATAGAGAAGGAGTATTTTTAATCTTTTGTTTTTGAAGTAAAAAAATAAATACCAGCGTCCTATAGTCGATAAATGATAAGTTAAATCAAGTGATAAATTGACCGATGGAAAAAATTTCGTCGAAACCGTAACAGAAGAGAATTATAAAGAATTCTTGGAAAGCAATGAAGAAGTGGTATTGGATCTTTGGGCAACATGGTGTGTACCCTGTGTTCACATGGACCCGATTGTAGAAGCTCTAGCTGAAAAATACGAGGGAAAAGTAAAATTCGGGAAAGTTAACATAGAAGAAGATAAAAATATACCTTCAGTATTCGATGTCCAATCTCTCCCGAGTATCCTTTTCATCAAGAAAGGAGAGGTAAAAGAGAAGGTCACAGGGAAGCTAGATGAAGATGAATTTGAAGAAAAATTGGAGAAAAATTTTGATATAAATTAAGTCAAAGCCCATTTAGCTCTTGAACGGCTTCGACCACTTCCTCGTACCATCTATCGACGGTTTTTCTTGCTTCTTGTTTTATCTTCTCTAGCGGACGTCTTGAATATAAAAAGTAGTATCCTCCGTTTCTGATATTGTGTTTCTCTTTATAGATCAATCCACAATCTGAAAGTTTTTCAAGAGATCTGTATGCTGTGCTTTGGTCTTTGTTTATCCTTTCAGCTATCTCTGAAGACCGAAGCTCTTCATCTCCTGAAAGGAGAGAAAGTATTTCTTTATCTAACTCGGAAAGATCATAGATGCATTCGATCACATTTTCAGAATCTATCTCTTCTATTCCCGAATCTGCTAGCATATCTCTGTTTATCTATTAGATAAACCCTACTTAATCGTTTTGAAGCGTAAGATTAAAATTCAAGTAGAGTTTACTCATGAACAAGCCGCAGTAACTCAGTCTGGGAGAGTGCCACGCTGAAGACGTGGATGTCGCCGGTTCAAGTCCGGCCTGCGGCACTTCTCGGTTTTGATCTCATGCACTTGAATAAAGAGGAGGAGAAGATTCTTAACGGAGAAAAGGGTGAAGGACCAGCCAAGGCGATGGAATTATTGGTAGCTATAGGGAAAATCTACGACGCAGACAGATTGATCCCGATCGAATCCGCTCAGATCGCGGGAGTATCTTACAAGACTATGGGTGATGCGGGCCTTCAATTCATCCAGGATTTTGCAGATTTGGCGAAAGTCAAAGTTGAAGCTATGCTTAACCCTGCTGGAATGGACTTAGAGGAAAAAAATTACGAATCTGATGATTTCAGAAGAAAACAAGCTCAATTGATAAATGCTTATCGGAAACTTGGTATAGAAATGACCTGTACCTGCACGCCTTATCTAATAGGAAAGCGTCCAGAAGTGAGAGATCACTTGGCCTGGAGTGAGAGCTCGGCGGTCTCCTTTGCCAATTCAGTACTCGGAGCAAGAACTAACAGAGAGGGAGGACCCTCCGCTCTCATGGCAGCGATTATCGGAAAAACTCCTAATTATGGGCTACATTTGAAAGAGAACAGAAAGCCCGATATCGTTTATGAAGTCAATGCTGAGGTTCCTCATTCTCTCCTTGGATACCTGGTTGGTAGAGAAATTGGAGAGAAAATTCCTTATTTTAAAGGTTTGAAACCTTCAGAAGATGACCTGAAAACCCTTGGGGCAGCGATGGCCGCCACTGGATCTGTAGCGATGTATCATGTCGAAGGAAAAACCCCGGAAGCAGGTGATTTTTCTACGGATGAGTTGGAGAAAATCAAGATCGAAAGTGAAGATATTGAAAAGATTAGAGATGAATTAAGGACTAACTTTGAACCAGATGTGATCGTGATCGGTTGTCCACATCTTTCTAAAAATGAAATGGAAGATATCGGACAACGACTTAAGGAAAAAGAAAAGAAGAACGGGCCGGATCTTTTTGTTTATACTAGTCGAAGAGTGAAAGAAGAGTCAAATGAGGCCGTAGCGGAGATAGAAAGGTTCGGTAAAGTCATCAGTGATACATGCATGGTCGTGTCTCCTCTCGAAGATAATTATAACGTAGCGGCTACGAATTCCGGTAAAGCGGCTGCCTATCTCCCCAGATTGGCCAACCAGGAGGTCATTTATGCCGATCTCAAAACTTTGATGGAGATGATAAGTTGATTTTATCTGGAAGAGGAATATCCAGAGGAAAGGCGGATGGTACCGTTGTAAAAGTTGAAGAAAGGGTCTCTTTTTTAGGTGATGTAGACCCAACTTCAGGAAAAGTTTTCGGTGAGAAAAAAATAATTGATTCCATATTCGTCTTCCCCGGTGGAAAGGGAAGCACGGTAGGCTCTTACGTGATCTATCAGTTAAAAAAGAATGAGAATGCACCTAGAGGTATGATCAATAAAAATACTGAGACGATCGTTGCCTCTGGTGCGATCATTTCGGGTATTCCACTCATAGACGGGATCGATACGGACTTGATCAAAGAGAAGGATGAGATTAGTATCGATGGGGATAAAGGAACTGTTGAGATTAAGAGCGTAGAGCGAGTAGATGTGGTGACCGCTTTTCTCAAGAAAGATAACTCTATATTATTGTTGAAGCGAAGTGAAGATGTGAAAACATTCAAGGGGAGATGGGCTGGTGTTTCCGGGTATTTAGAGACAGACAAGCCAGTAGAGCAGGCAAAGATTGAGATCGAAGAAGAGGTAAATTTGGATGGAAAACTCCTATCTGGGGGAGATATAGTTCGTTCTCGAGATGGAAAAAAAATCTGGAACGTACATCCATTTTTGTTCGAAGTAGATGAAGAACCTGAATTGAATTGGGAACACGAGAAGTATCAATGGGTTCAACCGAATAAGATAAAAGATATGAAAACAGTTCCCAAATTATGGGAAGCTTATATCTCTGCGAGGTGTTCGGATGAAAATTAAGATGGAAGAAAGAACAAAAGATTTACCTGCCGTTTGGATGGAAGATGAGAAGGTCAAGATGATTGACCAGAGATATCTTCCACAAGAACTGAAATTTTTTACCGCTGAAGATTACGAGGACATCCATAAAGCCATCAAAGACATGATGGTTAGAGGGGCGCCTGCGATAGGCGTCACAGCGGCTTTTGGGATCGCTCAAGCAAAACTTCAGGAAAAAGATATTGAGGAGGCTGCAGATCACATCAAGTCTGCGAGACCTACGGCCTATGATCTATTTTATGCCGTAGATCACATGCTTGCAAATTTGGACGAGCCAACAAAGAAAGCAAAAGAGTATTCCGAAATGATCAAAGAAAAATGCAGAAGGATCGGTAAATATGGAAACGAACTGATAAAGGATGGTCATGATATACTCACTCACTGTAATGCTGGGGCTTTAGCTACTATAGATTATGGGACCGCCCTTGCACCGATGAGAGCCGCTAACAAAGCAGGAAAAAAAATACATGTTTACGTGGACGAAACTAGACCGAGGCTTCAGGGTGCTAGATTGACTGCTTGGGAGCTTTACAATGAAGATATACCTCACTCAGTGATCGTAGACAATGCATCGGGACACTACATACAGAGAGGAGAGATAGATATGGTTATAGTTGGTACAGATAGGATAGTAGCTAACGGTGATATAGCTAATAAGATCGGAACCTATGAAAAGGCCGTTCTGGCAAAAGAGAACGACATACCATTTTATGTGGCAGCTCCAGTGACTACTTATGATAAAAATATAAAAGAAGGAATGAAAATCCCCATCGAGGAAAGAGAGGAAAAAGAAGTCAGGGAGATAAACGGTTTATCGATAACTCCTGAGGGATCTCCCGTCAAAAACCCTGCCTTCGATGTTACGCCGGCTAAATATATAGATGGTTATATCACTGAAAAGGGAATTTTCTCGACCAGTGAGCTCAAAGACATTTTCTAAAATATAGTGGAAGTCGTAACTTTTTGAACTAAAGTTCCGACATCCACAACTAGTAAAAGAGCCTTCATTAGTCCAAGAAGTCGGCTCTTTTACTATAAATATCAACCCAAAAACATTTAGTTAACTGAATTAGTTACATAGACCGATGGAAGAGGAATGGATATCAGCCAGTGATATTGAAAAATTTGGATACTGTCCCTTGAGTTGGTGGTTGAGTAGAGAAAAAGAGAAAGATGTGTCAAATGAAACATTAAAAGAGGGAGAAAAGGAACACAGGGAGATAGGAAAAAAACTCGATAGTTTGAAAGCTAGGGAACAAAAACTCGGGCTCCTCGAGAATATCATCTTGGGACTAGCTATCCTCACCACTGTAGTATCTGTTTTTGGAATATCCTTCTTGACTTCAGAAGAGATTTTCAGCCATATATTCATGGTTTTAGCTTTAATCTGGCTATTAGCTGCAACTTTATTTCTATTTATCGATGAAGTATATAAAGGATTGATCGAGAAGACAAAACTAGAAAGGATCGTGCTTATATTTGCGATGATCGCCACGATGCTTTCCGTATTTAGTTTCTCAATGCCTATACAGGATGATTTGATCGCCCAAATCGCTCAATTGCTATCTCTATCCTGGTTGATCGGCGCATCCTATTGGCTCAAACATTCGATAAAAATAAAGAGTGAAACTGAAGAAGAAAGGGAAGATATGAAACTAGAAGAAGGAGAAATAAAGTATGTAGACAAACTTGAAAAAAAGAGTAAACTTTTGAGATCTGAAAAGTATAAATTGAGAGGGAAGCCAGATTTCATATTGGAGAAAGACGGAAGTCCTGTACCAGTTGAAGTCAAAACAGGGAGAGTACCAGAAGGTCCCTTTTTTTCTCATATACTTCAAATAGCCGCTTACTGCCTCCTCGTGGAAGAAGATATGGGAAAAAAACCTCCATATGGCCTTATCAGGTATGGTGATACTGAGTTTGATATTGAATACGATGAAGACCTTAGACAATTACTACTTGAAAAGCTGAAAGACATGAGGATGCACCTGAAAGATGAAGATGTCCATAGGAATCACAACAGAGAAGGGAAATGCAGGAACTGCTCTAGGAGAAAGATCTGTGAGGAATCGCTAGTTTAATCCTTTCTGTTCATCTCATCTATTTTTTCCTTGATATCCTCAACATCTCTTCTCATCTTCAACATCTCTTCTTCAAAACCGGTAAATTCTCTAGAGGAGAAAATGCGGTGGGAGATGAACATACCTACAAACATGGCCCCGATTATTGCCAGGAAAGAAATTATTACCAATCCGAATACAAAAGCATAGAAATTATAGAAAATTTCTTCAAATTGGATCCAACTAAGGATTATTGCCAGTCCTATACCTCCAAGTATTAATATTGCAATGCTTATCACTTTCAGAGAGAACGGTATCCTTTTCATGTCTCTCCTTCCTCCTCTACGAGATTTAAGCGCTGTATAAAGGGTAAATCATCTTTGTTTATGTTTTCTTCTTCTCCGTCATAATAAGTGATCTTAAATATGATTTCTTCTCTAGGATCATCCTCAACAATCTCTGGTTTGACATCAAAAGTCGCATTGAAGTGATATCTATCATCTTTTCGAGTAGCATTTACCTCTAAATAGAATTCGGATAGATTAGTCCTGTTTTCTATACTGTATCCGTCTTTTCTTATGATTTGAGAGTTGTTCAAATAAAGTGTCATGTTGTCAAATCTTATCGCTTCCCTACCTCTCAAGTGGATTATAGTTTCATTATCCCCCTCATCATAATCTACAACAAGAATAGGTATTTCTGAACCAGGAGGTTCTGGAGTGTCTATACAACCTAGGGAGGAACCGATTAATATAAATACAAAAATTACCGAGAGATGCTTTTTCATCACTGCATCATAATAATAGGGTTTAATTAAACTTTAGCTTTTCGCAACGATCTTCACGCCTATAATAAAAAGTCTTCATTTTCGATTATAGCGGACTCTTGGGATTTTTTGCTCTAACCTTAAAAGCACTTTCATTTGCTTGTTCTGAAAAATTTTCCCTGTTTTGTCTCCAATATCTCTAAGATTGCTAAGACTCTTTTAAACATGGATTTAATCTCCATATTGAAGGTATTCGTTATCATTAGTAGGTGATTTTTCCGGCTCCTCTTCAACCGGTGGGTCTTTAGAGCTAAAACCCTCCTTCCTTTCTGCTATCCTAATATCCTCTTCAGAGGGGTCTTCAGTCTCCCAGTTAGGAGGAGATTTTTTCTTCCGCTTCTTATACAAGTAGAATACAGTCCCTGAAACAATCACTAAAAAAGATGATATGAAAAATAATTCTATATATCCTCCAGCACGGACCACTATAGAAGAAAATAAGCCTCTTCCGATTATTATCTCAAATTCGGTAGATCTATATCCTAAATATTGACCAGTACCAGTATCAGAGAATGGAAAACGTATAACTAAAGAATATTCGTCATCTTCAGGTATTGTAAGATGGGTTTCAAGATATCTAGTTTGTTCTTCAGAAGCCGTAGGAATTTTTTTTTCGACCTCTCCAAAGTTTGGATCTCGGAGATATCCACTTAGTTCTTCTCTCGGCATCAAGACGATCTGTACTGAGGCTTCCTTGGTTACGTATACCATCATATGTATTTTATCTCCTTCCCTAGCACTAAAATTGAAAGTGTAAAAGGTATTATCCTCACCTACAGAATCACTATCAGAATGAGGGATTAATGGAAGACGTTCGTTGGTACTAAGAATAGATCCTTTTGATCTCCAATGTTGAGTCGAAGAATCCCTCATCGAAAAAGAATCAAAAGGGGTTATCGAAGAGAACTCATGCTGGGTATTTAGCGGGTTTTCTAATTCTCCTTTATCTTTATAAGCACTTGATCCAATTAAATCAGTGGTCCCCGCTATCAAAATAGAGAAGGTAAGTACTAACACCGAGAAGGTCCTCAACCTCATGGTACTTCACACTTATTTAAAATTAATCGCACATATTAATTTATCGCTAAAATCCGTGATCTGCATATTATTATTTAGCAAAAGATTAATATTTCGTTTAAGCAGTTATCTTCAACAGGGAATAGAAATAACGAGGCATAAAACCTTGGATAGGAAAACTGTTATTGGTATGACTATCTTTCTCTTCCTAGCTGCTGCATGGCTGATAGGAGCCATGATGAATTTTCAGTATGACACAAGTCCTAAAGAGGTAGATCTCTCTTTTCTTCCGATTATAGTAGCTGTTATCCCTTTTATTATGACAGGCATCATATTTTATAAAGGAAGGACGCGGATGTTCCTTTTCCTGTTCAGCTTTGCATTGTTCTGGATAATAACACCTGTCTTTTTTAAATCACTCACGGTTCTATACTTCGCTCTTATTTTGTTGGGATCAATATTATTATTTTTTGCCTTAAAAAAAGGATACATAAATTCAAAAAAGGTAGCTATGATGACCGCATTCTTAATCTGGCTAGGAGGTCTTCTCTTTTACCTTTATTATGATAAATATCAAAAGGCTCTCTACAAATATTCTTATGGATCTTATGGAATGCCTACAGAAATTAAGGATAGTTTTACTTATGTCTGGGACGAAACGGGTGGCAGTGTGGAAAGTGTTGGTGGGCCAGGATTATTAATACTAGTGATGATCTCACTCTTGGCTCTAGGATTCTTCACATACCAAAAATTGAGACCTGTCTATTTGTTCGACTCCGTCAAAGAAGATGATGAAGAGCAAATAGAAAGTGAGATCACTTCTACTGTTGATGAAGCCATAAACAATCTACATGATGGAAAGGACGTCGAATCTACCATACTAAGATGTTACCAGAGTATGTGTCGAATTCTGGAAGAAGAAGGAGTGGAGAACGAAGATTTCATGACTCCTAGAGAATTCGAGATGATAGCGAATAAAAAGTTAACAATTTCAAGTTCTAAGATTTCAAATATAAGAGAAATATTTGAACTCGCAAAGTACAGCTCTCACGAGCTCGGTGAGAAAGAAAAGAACAGAGCTCTAGAGGATCTTAAGGGACTTAGAGAGGAGTTGGATCGTTAATGTCAGGAATAACAGCTATGGTTCCAAAAGTAAAAAAGGTCCTTTTCAAAGGGAGGGTAACGTCAAATACCTATTATATCGCACTCATCTCTTTGACTGTACTATTTTTAGTACTTATGTGGAGTGGAGAAGGTGGTTTCACAGGTGTTCTTGGAAGATCCCTTGGCTTTTTTATTCTAGTGATTCTTAGCTATAGCCTGATAGATTGGTGTTTGAATATAACTGAAAGTTCTGAATCTTGGAGAGAAAAAAAAGAGCTCGATGAAATAGTCAATCTCAGAATGCAGGACACATCAAAGACTATGAATAGAGCATCTAAAGGAGAAAGAATATGTCAAAGGAAACTATCAGAAAAGATCAGAAACATATTTTTCATCAAATTGAAAGAAAAGAAAGATCTCACTGAAGAGGAAATCAAAGAACTATTACAAGATCGAGATAAGTTCCAAAGGACTGTACAAGACGAAGTTATATCAGATTTTATCCTTGCTAGTTACAGCGATGACAAAACTGGTACCGATGATAAAGAATTGACCCAAAAAATCAGTTCTTTTTTCTCTCCAAGGAAGGACCCAAAAGAATACAATAAAGAAATAGAACAGGTGATACGGAGGGTAGAAGAATGGGATTAGATATAAGCTGCCTAACAGGCGATTATTACATGGAGGGGGATAAAAAGTGAAAAAAAGTAAACTCTTTGCCTATCTCACAATCTTGGTACTTTCATCGATTATACTCGGCAATCTATTTACGAGCTGGGTTTTCCTTATCGGAGCTATATCAAGCTTTGCTCTTTTTATTATCCCCGCTAGATTACTGCCCCCAAAGGATATAGAGTTGAAGATGGAAAGAGAAACTAGAGAAAGGGTAAGAGAGATTTACGTGGGAGACGAACTAGAAGTAACAGTTCATTTAGAGAACAGAGGCGATACTCTGAATTTTGTAGAAATTCACGATATACTTCCCCCACTTGTGGACTTAATCGAAGGTTCTAACCATCAGATCTTAAGCCTCGGTCCAGGCGAAAAAAAAGAACTGAGCTACAAGGTGTCTTGTCCGGTGACAGGCAAAATAGATATCGGACCAATCAGAATAAGATATAAGGACGCTTTCGGCTTTTTCACCAAAGAACTGAAGAAAGGTGAAGAGATGAGAGTTCAGGTCCTTCCAAAAACTGAAGATATGAAAAAAGTAGATATAAACCCGAGCTACACCAAACATTGGCTGGGAGATATAAAATCAAAAAGTATGGGTCTCGGTAGCGAATTTTTTTCTCTAAGAGAGTATCACCCTGGAGATGAATTTAGAGATATCAATTGGAAAGCCACCGCTAAACAACTGAAACCAATCACAAATGCTTACGAAGGAGAGAAATCCGGCGATGTCATACTGGTAGTGGATGGATATGAAGAGGGGATAGTGGGCACTATGAGAAATAATTCATTAAGAGTCTCGGTAGATGCGACAGCCACGCTAGCTTCGACTATACTCTCTGCTAGAAACCGTGTAGGGCTGATAGTAGCGAGTGAATTTCTTAATTGGGTTTACCCCGCAACAGGAAAGAACCAATATCATCGCATTTTGTCCAATTTGACCAAATTTGAACGTGGTGGTACCTGGGACCTAGAAGAAATAAAATGGCTCCTAGAAGACTTTTTTCCGCCTAGAAGTATGATCATATTTATCTCACCCCTCACGGTGCCGAAGTTCAGTGAAACGATAATAGACCTCTGCAGAGGAGAATACGACGTCATGGTGATTTCACCTGATCCGATCAAAATCGAAAATAAGATCGGAGATGATCATGAAGAGATGATAGAAACTCTGTATCATACAGAAAGAAAGCACTTACTTAAAAGATTGTGGGATAATGGAGCCCTTGTAGTAGATTGGAACCCCTACGAACCGTTAGAACCTGAACTAGAGGAGGTGTTAAGATACCGGCAAATAAGAGGATAACAGAGAATGATCTAATAAGTCCAGCCTCGATTATGATCGTTGCGTTCCTCGGGAGTATTATATCACTGCATTCACCTTACTGGTTTTTGCCTTTGATCTTCTCGTTAGTTTCCTTGATAGGATTTTATTCAGCGAGATTCTTTCTTCTCGATACAGGGATTCTTATGTCGGTTATTTCCTATCTTTTTGTCAACAGAGGGTTCGCTCTGAATATCCCTAACATATTGTTGGTCATAGGACCCTTTTTCCTTTTTGCTGGTGTATGGTTCTCAGTAAGAAACAAGATGATGATCGCCCAGATGAAGAATGTTGTAGAGAAAGATTCCGACGATAGATCGATGACATCTTTTAGAAGATCTTCACTAGCGGTGATATTTAACAATCTCTTTCTCGGAGCTTTTCTAGCTATTTTGGGGTCTATCTTAGGGATGTACAGTTCTCTTGAGATAGGTCTAAGTTCTAACCTTCAAACTATCCTTATGGTCATTTTCTCATCTATAGTATTTTTCCTTATATATACGAACATTAGATTCCTTTCATTAGTCGGAGAAGAAGAGTGAAGTAAGAACGCTACCAGTTCATTCAAATATCTTTTGTTTAAAACAAAAACGGATATCAAAAACTTTAACGAGTTCTTCTTGATCGCTAAAACATGGTTAATGGGGGACGAAGAATATTGACCTATACTTCCTTCCAAAAATAATAGGTTAGCGGACCCTCGGGGATTCGAACCCCGGTCCTCGGCTCCGAAAGCCGAAAGGATATCCAGACTACCCTAAGGGCCCAAAGTGACACTAGTGAACGAGGAAACCTTAGGGGACGTTGGAACGTTTCGTTCCGAC
>JAGXLF010000086.1 GCA_018334835.1 Thermoplasmatota archaeon
AAGATCATCGATCCTTTACAATCGAGATGTGCGATGTTTAGATTCCGTCCTATAAGTAAAGACAATATAGAAAGATGGATACGGATGATCGAAGAAAATGAGGGGTTCCAGATCGATCAGGATGCGATAAACGTTCTCTCGCGGATCTCTAAAGGGAATCTCAGGGAGGCGACCAATCTTCTACAGGTCGCTGCTTCTATGGGAGAGGAGATAAATGAAGAGATGATCAAATCCGCTATAAAAGAGACTATAAGAGCCGATATAAAGGGTATGATATTGAGGGCCCAAAATGGAGATTTTATGGAGGTTAGGGAGGAATTGTATGATCTATTGATCGAAGAGGGTTATAGGGCCGAAAGTGTACTGGAGATGATCCACGAGGACATCTATAACCTGCCTATGGAAAAGGAAAAGAGGAAAAGAACCGCCATTGAATTGGGAGAAGTCGACTTCGATATAGTGAGGGGTTCTAAAAGCCGACTACATCTGCAGAGATTGTTAGCCTTTTTTGCCGCTTTGAAAGAAAAGTAAATAGCTTTCATACTTTGTTATATCTCAGAAATATAACAAAAGTAATAGAGACCTGAAAAACTATAAATACGATGTGTATATGAAACTTACACACTATGCCACAAAAACCAGGAAGTATGTACAGAGAATTCAAGGGGCAACCCTACACACGCAAAGAATACATAGGCGGTGTACCTCACGTCAGAGTCGGTCAGTTCACAATGGGTAACAGGAAACGAGACTTCGATAAGGAGATCACACTGATATCTGAGGAGAAATGTCAGATCAAAGACGCGGCATTAGAAGCAGCGCGTGTCACACTGACTAGAGTGCTCACCAAAAACTTTGGTGAGGAGAATTTCAAAGCTAAGATATTGGTCTATCCCCATCACGTTCTCAGAGAGAATAAACAGGCTACAGGTGCAGGGGCCGATAGATTATCAGAAGGTATGAGAAGTGCCTTCGGAAAGAAAGTCGGTAATGCAGCAAGAGTGAACAGAAACCAGGAGATAGTCAAGATATGGGTGGACGATAACGTCGATGTAGCGAAGGACGCTCTAAGAAAAGCTTCTATGAAGCTACCAACACCGTGCAGAAAGAAAACAGAAAAAAGGGAGTAAAAACTGATTTTCAGTTTACCTTCCATTCACCACTGCTACGGTAGCTTCGGTGTTTTTCAGCACGCGTTCAGTTGTGCTACCTAAAAATAGATTGCTGAAACCGGAGAGTCCGTGAGTGCTTATATATATTATATCGTTTTCATCAGCTAGCTGAGTAATTTTTCTATAGGGTTTTCCTGCTAATAGCTTCGTTTCTAGTTCTATGTCTCTCCCCTCAGCAGCCTCTTTTACGTCCCCTAATGCTTTCTTACCTTTCTCTTTAAGACCGCTCTTGGCTGAGGCCCTTATACTTTCGTGGTGCAGTGATTCGAATTCAGAAGTATTCACTACGTAAACAGCTATAACCTTGATGCCGAGTTCCTCTCCGAACTCGAGGCCTTCCTTAACGCCTTCCATAGCGCATTTCGAACCATCAGTGGGCAGGATAATTCTGTTATACATATTTCTCGGAAAAATAGCATCTTTAGACTATAAAAAATCTATCCCGGATAAGATGCTTCCTAAGATCTAAAAGAAAGTTTGAAGAGATATGATCACCTTCGGTTCGATAAGTGGTGTGCCCTATCTCTTCTTTTTTCATATTATGATGATTACTAAATTATTTCGTTATACCGAGAATTTCTGCCCACTTTTTGATCGTTCTGTCGGTAAGATGATAATTTTTCCCTTTACCTTTATCGGACCTTTTTATCATACCTTCTCTTTCTAGCTTTTTCAATCTATCTCTGACAGTGTGCCTAGAAGCTTTTCCTCTCTTTTCTCTCAATCTTCCAGTTATCTGAGTTATGTTCAAAGGACTAGAATCAAAAAGTATCTCGATGATATCTTCGGAGATAGGATCATCCATCTTTAAAAGTAGCGAAGGCGAGATACGACCAAATTGCCGGTAAAGGGAAAGCATCCTCTTGTATCGTTCCTCTATATCCGTGTCCGTGGAAACAT
Organism: Thermoplasmatota archaeon; assembly: GCA_018334835.1. GTDB lineage: Archaea > Thermoplasmatota > Thermoplasmata > Halarchaeoplasmatales > Halarchaeoplasmataceae > Natronoplasma. The sequence continues at coordinate 2,073 of JAGXLF010000086.1, forward strand.
TTTCGAGAACATTCTTATGAAGGTTCATCAAGTTTTGAAGCATAACTTCTAGATTGTCTATCTGCTTCTTGAGATCATCGATCTCCTTGTGTAGTTCCTCCTTTTCGTCCATCAGATATATAATCAAGATTAAATAGTTAAATCTTCCCCTACTAAGATTTAAAGAATCATCAATCTTAAATACGATTAGTGATTAAGAGGAATTACCCTTCAGAAGAAGGGCCCGTAGCTTAGGTTGGTGGAGCATCTGGCTCATAACCAGACGGTCGTCGGTTCAAATCCGGCCGGGCCCACTTTGCCATTGGTTCGTGATCTGTTTAATTTTTTAAATTGTCTTGATGTCTAGACATTAAGAGTAAAAAGACGGTTAAAGTTTGGTCTAGACCTCGGAGTAAGATCTCGCTTTCTAAAAAAATAAAAAATTTTTAAAAAAGGTTTTTTGCGATTTGATTACTATTTCTCAGTCATAAAGTGCTGATTGAAAGCGATCGGAGAGTGGTTTAAGTTTATTTATATTGGAAGTTCGATTGGCAGGTCTATTGGAAGTTCAATTGGAAGTTCAATTGGAATTTCAATTGGAATTTCAATTGGCAGGTTTATTTGAAGCTCAATTGGTAGATTTACTGGAAGTTCAATCGGAATATCTACTGGAAGGTCTATGGGAAGCTCTACTTGAAGATTTTCCTCACTCACTTCTGCTTCAGACCCCGATATTAAGGAACCACTTGCAGATACCGCCAGCCCAGAAGTTGATAGTATCAATACTGAGGCTAATAATATTCCCACCATAGTACGTTTTTTCCGGTCCATCTTTATCCCAAATAAAAATATCTTCTGAGATGATATATAAGTGTTTTGGAACGGAGAGATTTCTCTACCATTAGAGAAACTCATCTTGTCATTACTACTTAAATCACAGAGGAACTTTCAATCCTCTTTTCACTTCGAGCATAGCTCTCGTGATTTAGAGGATTTGTCATCCTTTTTTCACTCGAACGCTGTTCTCGTGACACGTAGGAATCAAATTCCTGCTGTTAAAGGAATTCTCAGAGGATTCCTGTTAGACTTGACGAAATTTTTTGCAGACAATACAAAATTTGAAAAATATGAATAAACTTTAATAATCATGAAGTAAAACCCGTGGTTGAAATCATGAAAGCATTGGTAGATGGAGATATAAATACAATCACAAATGGAACATTCAAAGGTTCCATTTTGATCGAAGATGATAAGATAGCAGAGATAGGGAAAGAGATAGACGTGCCTGATGAAGCAAAGATTATCGATGTGAAAGGCAAGACTATCATCCCAGGTCTGATCGAAGCTCACTGCCATACAGGGATCCATGAAGAAGGAGAGGGCTGGCAGGGCAACGATACTAACGAGATGTATGATCCGATCACGCCCCATCTTAGAGCTTTAGACGGCATCAATCCCGATGATATCGGTTTGAAAGAAGCTGTAAAAGCTGGGATCACTACTGTTAATGTTACCCCTGGTTCAGCAAATCCTATCGGTGGTCAATCAGTCGCTTTGAAAACTGCCGGATCTAACATAGTCGATGATTTAGTTTTGAAAGAACCCACAGGCATGAAGATGGCCTTCGGTGAGAACCCAAAGCGAGTTTATAGGGAACAGGACAAACTCCCTTCTACCCGGATGACCACCGCTGGATTACTAAGAAAGACTTTGTCAGAGTCGGAGAACTATGATGGGGATGATGAAGAAAAAGAAAACTTCAAACTTCAAGCCTTGAAGCCGGTTTTGGAAAAGGAATTGAAGGCGAGGATACATGCCCATAGAGCTGACGATATGATCTCCGCTATCAGGATAGCGGAGGAGTTCGATTTTGATATGGTGTTAGAACACGCTACAGAAGGACACAAGATCGCCGAATTCCTCGCTAAGAGGGAAGTACCGGCAGTAGTCGGGCCCTGCCTATCTTCAAAGTCTAAGAGGGAGAACGCGGCTAGAACCTTTGAAACTCCTGGAGTTCTCTCCGATAAAGGTGTAAAAGTGGCATTGATGACCGATTCGCCGGTCATCCCGACTAAATATCTCAACTTGATGGCAGCTTATTCGGTTAAAGAAGGGATGGACGAAGAAGAGGCGTTGAAGGCGATCACGATCTACGCGGCAGAGATATGTGGTATAGACCATCGGGTAGGCTCACTAGAAAAGGGGAAAGACGCTGATATAGTCGTGCTAGACGGCGATCCCCTTGAGATAAAATCAAGAGTCGAAAAGGTATTCATCGAGGGCGATGAGATAGATACAGAAGATCTGTGACTCCATCTGATCTACTTTAGCCGCTCTACCCAAAGAATTCAAGCGTCTTCTCATCTTCCTTTTCTTCCTCTACCAGATCGTCGAAAAGATCGACCTTTATAGGGATCGCAAATTTAGTAAAAATGCTGCTCACTATCGCTTCGCCCTTGTCCAAGCTGGCTATATTTTTTCTATCCTTTGACAGGTCTTGAGCCGCGCTCCCTATGATAGCGTCTCTCTCACTCTTCATCTCGTTACCTAGGATGATCTTCGTGTTCATATTTGCGAGGATCTCCCTTGGGATCATGCTAGATAGCTGCGTGATTGCTATAAGTCCAACTCGGAACTTCCTCCCTTCCCTAGCGATCCTGTGGAATACGTTTCTACCTGCGCGATCTCCGAGAACTCTTGGGGCCTCCTCTATAACTATGCCTACCGAAGGTTTTTCTTCGAGTTCGTCTTTTTCCTTGTACGACCTGTAGTTCTTGAATATCCTGTTTGAGATGATACCCGCGATCAGCAATTCTTTGTCCTCAGGCAGAGAACTCGTATCCAATATCACTTTTTTCCCGTCCTCTATACCTTTCACGATATCGTTGATGAGACTCTTAGAACCTTCATTTACGAATACATTACCGCGGGGCCTGACCTCGTCTTTCTCCACGGCAAGATCGAAAGTGAGTTTCAGTTTACGCTTAAGAGCGTCCAAGGTGGTCTCCTGTATACCGTGGGTTTGGCTTTCACTAGGATGAGCGATAAGAATTTTTTTCAGCCAATCCTCTCCGTGATGGTTGTAATATACGTACATCGCCTGTTTCTGTGGTCCAGACAATTCGATTATCCCCTGTAA
>JAGXLF010000022.1:0-4960 GCA_018334835.1 Thermoplasmatota archaeon
ATTGACAATGTGTACACCTTTTTTCATCTGCTCGAATTCTTCAAAGCTGAGATAACCTCTCGTTTCATCTGTCTCTGGGAGCGTACTAACTATGAAATCCGCTTCACTCAAAAGCTCATGTAAATCTTCGTTAGTTCTAAGTTTGTTAACCAGTTCACTTTTACCGGGTGTTCGCTTCACAGCATTGACTTCCATATTGAAAGCGTTCCCCATCTTTGCGATCTCTTTTCCTATCTCACCGAAACCAAGGATCAATAGTTTTTTGTCTCTCAGACCCTTGCCCCATCCCTCGTCTTCATATCTAGGCGTCCAATCGCCGTCTTTCATTTTGTCATGGATGGGTACTATTTTCTTGGCACTAGATAAAAGTAGGGTGAAAGCATGCTCCGCCACCATCCAGTAGTTGAAATGAGAATTGATCACCTTTATATCTGGGTATTTACGCAGTTTTTCCTTATCCGAGTGTGGGACTCCCACGAAAGGTATTATGTAATATTCCAAATTTTTAGCTTTCTCTAGGAATTCTTCAGAAATTCTTGACCCGATGACCGCATCGTACTGATCAGCTTTATCTAGAACTTTTTCTTCATCGTCGGCAGTAAGTTCAGTGACTTCGATCTGAGAGGGAACAAGATCTGATAACTTCTCTTCTTCCCCCTCGTCGAAAAGACTTTTGAAAGGGTCTAAATGAAGGACTTTCATGTTCATAATACCGTCCTATAGGAGGTTTTTTCCACTCTAAAACATTTTTCCCTAATAAAGGCTGCAAAATCAAAAGGTAAAATTATATCATATTTCTACATTCTTAAATTTGCGGATTGTGTAAAAATGAAAATATTGGTATTAGGAGCAGGCGTGGTAGGGGAAGCTATCGTTCATGACCTTGACCAAGATCATAAGGTCTCGGTCGGAGACGTCGATGCCGCAAAATTGAAGAAAGTAAAAGATTACGCGAAAACTTTTGTTCTGGACATAAGAAACAAAGATAAAGTTCTTTCTAAGATGGAAGAGCATGATGTTGTTATTGGAGCTCTTCCCGGCGATCTCGGCTTCAAAACGATAAAACTGGCTATAGAATCTGGTACAGATATCGTGGACGTGTCCTTCATGCCGGAAGATCTTTTACACTTAGATGAAGAAGCTGAAAAGAAAGGAGTGACCGTACTGATAGATGCGGGCTTCGGACCAGGGATGAGCAATGTTTTTGCAGGAAGAATAGCTGAAGAGATAGGCGATTTAAAAAGCTTGAAGATATGGATAGGAAGTTTACCACAGGAACCACAGCCTCCTCTGTACTACAAGCTTACCTGGTCACCAAAGGACCTTATCGAAGAGTATACCAGACCTGCACGGATCATCGTTGATGGTGAAGAGATGGAGATAGATCCTCTAAATGATATAGAGAAAGATATACATCTCAATGATAGAAGATTTGAAGGATTCTATTCCGACGGATTGAGGACTTTACTCGATACTATAGAAGTTGAGAATATGGATGAGATAACTCTCAGATGGAAGGGCCATCTTGAAAAAATCAAGGTTCTTAGAGAATTAGATTTTTTTGAAGAGGAGAATCTCGACTACACCTTAGAAGTGATAAAAAACAAAATGGATTATGATAGCCCCGACTTTTCATTGATGGAAGTAGTTGGAAAAGGCATAGATGATGAAAAAGAGAAAATGATAAGATATCAATTCTATGATGAAGAAACCGAGAATTTCTCATCCATCGCCAGAACTACGGGATTCTCCACCGCGGTGATGACGAGATTGTTGATAGATAAGGGATTAGAGGACGGAGTGAACCCTCCTGAAGATTTAGGTAGAGATGAAGAACTGTTCGATTTTTTAGTAGAGGAGCTGAGAAAGAGGAACATACAGGTAGAAGAAAAAATCTCTTCAATCTAAGTATTTCTTCGCCGCTTCTTCGAGAGATATCTCCTTTCGCCGAGAGATGTCTCTTATCTCATCGATCAATTCCATATATTCTTCATAGCCTTTTTTCCCGTCGATCCTCTCGCTCATGACCCTAGCAAGCGCCTTGTTGAAACGTTCTTCAGGACCTTGCTCGTCCAAGGCCCTTTCGATCATCCCTTTTTTGTTCATGGTATCACTCTTCAATGGTATTGCAAGGACATCAACAGTAAAGTATATTTGGGATGCATCATAATCGAAAATCACTCCTAATAAAGAGCGGGTAATCGTCAGAAGCAAAGCTTCTAACTTACCCTCATCATTCATTCGCCTTCCTGATTGCGGGAGTAGCGGAGGAATTATAAATTCCTCTTCACTCCCGTTTTATACTCTCAAAAACCTTTCGTTCCTAAAGCGGGAGTAGCCGAGCTAGGCCAAAGGCGCTAGACTCAAGATCTAGTCCTATAGGGGTCCGAGGGTTCGAATCCCTCCTCCCGCATACTCCTTATCTCTCTTAAAACCCCATAAATTTATTAAACTAAAATAGTTTAATTCATTATTTTGAAATAAAAAATTGTAGAAAGAGTTTTTCTTTTACTACCTAGTTAAACTTCACAGTTTTATGGTAAACTGTCACAGCAATAACCATCGATAACAACAAGAGAGTAGGTGTAAATCCAGGTACATCTATCATCGGTTCTGTAACAGTAACTTTGCCCGAATGTGAGTCGTTATTACTATCTAGTAAGAGACTTAATTCAGTTGATAGCTCGATTTGGGCGATGCTTATGTCTAGATTTCCCGTGTCATAGGTGGTTTCATTCTTCCATTCCTCACCTGGTTCAAGGGTCACATCTTCATCTCTATTCACTTCTTCTCTATCTAATTCTTCTCCTTCTACGCTGAGAACAATATCCTGCGTTCCTTCAGCACCTCCTGTATTTTTCACTCTGTATTCTACATTAATTTCGTCTCCAAGTTCTACTTCCTTATCGTGATCGGTAATTTCAACTTCAAAATATTCCCAATTATCCTCTGTGATCTCAACATTTTTTTCTAGTTCTACTAGGCCATCCCCCTCATTAAGCGCTTCGTCTCCGACCGCTGCCAACATCCCTGTAAAGAGTAAAGAGAGGCTGATGCTGACCACTAATATTTTGTGTTTCATATCTACACCTCCTTATATAACACCGTTAGCATGATATAAATAGGTTAGGGAAACGGGCATTTAGTCTACTTTCCCCTTGATAAGTGTCCCTCTACCGCGCCTCTTAAAGAGGAAGTTCAGTTTCTATCTTTTTTCCTCAAGAACCTGAATATCCACTTTTTCCAATCTTTCCATCATCTCTTCGTAAATTTCATTTTTAATACAGTCCTCTGGTGGCACTATCCCTTTCTCTGGAATCTTATCTTTAGCTAACATCTCAGCGGTTATTGCAGGTGGGAAACCAGTTGTTCTCTGCATCGCTGTTAATCCTGTTTCGGCATCCGCTTCATCCCACATGTAGTAGTCGATCCTTAAAGGTTCACCGTTCTTTTCTCCTTCAGCAGTGTTCCACATGACACATACGTCTTTATCTCCTTTTTCAGGTTTTAATTTAGGAGTGACTGCCGCTGACAGCACCTCTCTAGGAACTACTTCTTTACCTCTAACTGGTATGGGTTCGTTATCTAGCATACCGCATTCTTTGAACGTCTTTATAGCGTCGTAATGGCCCGGCCATCTGACTGTTTTCTCGTAAGTCTCTTCGAGTTCTGAGCGTGTGTAAACGAAACTGGGCATCCCCGGTGTGACGGCACATTCAAGCTCCTCATCCTGTCCAAATTTGTCGAAGATGAATTTTTTATGTTCTGTCAGGGCCTGTATCTCCGTCCTTTCTCCGTTTTTAATGGCCGGCGATTTTATCATATACTCCCTCAATACATGGTCAAAAGCCCACGTTATCATGTATTTGAGAGGACGTTTTTCGGCAGCTTTCTTTTCTGGGATCCCCCCACATCTAGCTATTGCCGATTTACCTTTATCCATCTCTCGTAATCCTTTTCCGAGCGTGAAATTGGTCAGACCAGGAGCGAATCCCATGCCGTCAACGAAAGTTACATCATTTTCGAGAGCTTTTTCGTGTAGATGTTCCCCGTATTCCTCGACAGACATACCTTCCGGCAAGTCGAGTCCTTCCATTTCGTACTTGTCTGGTTTCCTGTGGTATTCTTCTAGCATGTCCACCATGTCCAAGCCGACTTCTATACTGGCTTCGAGGGAGGCATAGCTGGTTTCTCTTGTCGGGAGAGCATTTATCGCTGCGTCGTATCCTTCCATGACTTCTTTAGTTTCCTTTTTATCTGTCACGTCTAAAATATGCTTTGCTAATTTTTTACTCCCGATCGACTTCATCAATTTGTCAATACTACCCTCACTCCTACTGGCGATCCCTATCTTTTCAACGCTAGATTCGTTTGCTAAATACCATGCACACCCCTCTGCTTGCTTCCCGGCTCCTAAAATCAAAACGTTTGTCATAGGTATCGGGGCAGAATTAGTCTTTGCGATATAAATCTTTGCACAGGGGATCGTAAAATATCGATGCAGGAAGGGTTTTAACTTTGAATATCAGACACAAATATTTTATAATGCTGATAGCAAGTCAACCCGGATGTTAGATCTCGTCGGCATCATATCAGGTTTTATCATCCTTGCAACCTTGATCTATCTCAAAGTGGATTTCGGAAAAGCCATAATGGTCGCGACCCTGATCCTTCTCCTCCTTTCTGAACCTTCCCTTCAAGGCTTGTCTTGGATCACTGAAATAACTCTAGAATCCGATACCCTTAGCCTAATAGCGATAATAACCCAGATAGCTTTTCTTGGATATCTTTACAAGGATTCCGAACAGGTCATGAGGATGATAAAAGAATTGAGAGCTGCTTTACCTGACCGAAGGATGGTAATAGGTTCTATACCGGCTCTTTTCGGCCTCATGCCCATGCCTGGTGGCGCATTGGTTTCAGCCCCGATGATAGATGACGAGGGCGACCAATTAAACCT
>JAGXLF010000022.1:5573-9344 GCA_018334835.1 Thermoplasmatota archaeon
AATCTCAGGGTAGTAAGCCTTCTTTTCCTATTCACATTTCTAGGGTACTACGTCTCTCCTATTCACTTATGCATAATCCTAACGATAGAATATTTCAAAATAGATTTGAAGAGTTTTTATCGAAGGATGGTCAAACCATTTTCCGTTTTGCTCATAGCCATAATCACGTGGTTACTGGTCACTGGAGCTTTCTTACCGTTCATTTAGTTTCCGCTCTCAGTTCTCTTTAGCCTTCTCTAATTTTTCTATCAGGAGAGGCAGTACCTCGTTCAAGTCTCCGACTATACCGAAATCAGCGATATCAAATATCGGTGCATCAGGGTCTTTGTTGACAGCTATGATGTAGTCCGAGTCTTTTATTCCGACTTTGTGCTGTATAGCTCCTGAAACACCGCAAACGATGTATAATTTGGGCGAGATGGTTTTTCCGCTCTGACCTACCTGTCTCGACTTTGGCATCACATCTTCTTCGACTATCGGTCTGCTGCATCCTACAGTTCCATCAAGGAGGTCAGCTACTTCTCTAAGGAGGTCGAAATCTTCTTCACATGTCCCCACACCTCGTCCTCCGCTAACGACGACATCGGCCTCTTCTACTGGTATCTCACTTTTGCCTTCTGGTTCCAAGACTTCTATTACTTCAGTGCTGACCGATTCCTCTTTCACTTTTATGGATTCCTCTATGATCTCAAATTCACGGTCTTTATCTGGTTCCATCGGACTCATCACGTGTGGTCGAACAGTTGCCATCTGGGGCCTTGAATCCGGACAGACTATATCGGCCATTACGTTTCCTCCAAAGGCGGGTCTTGTTTGTAGGAGAACTTTTCTGCCTTCCACCTCTTCTATATTGAGATCGGTGCAGTCTGCAGTGAGTCCGAGTCCCATCCTTCCCGCGACGGAAGGAGCTAGATCTCTTCCAAGATGGGTAGCCCCATAAAGAAAGATATTCGGTTTATACTCTGAGATCAAACTTGTAAGTGCCGTGGTGTACGCTTCGGTGGAGTAATTTTTGAAGATCTCGTCCTCCACCATATAAACTTTTTCAGCACCGTAAGCGCCGAGTTCCTCTGAAAGCCCTTTAATATCGTTCCCGATGAGCACTGCACAGAGCTCTTCTCCCAGTTGATCGGCTAACTCTTTTCCTTTGCCAAGCAACTGCGGTCCGGTAGGTTTCAATTCACCTTCATGCTGCTCAGCGAATACCCACACTCCGCTGTATTGAGAGAGATCCCCAACTTCTGCTGTTTGAATAACAGGTTCAATAGCGTCTTCTAGACACGCCGAAACACAGACGCCGCAGGATATACAGTTCCCTGTCAACACGGCCTTTCCATCATCGATTTCAAGCGCATCTACTGGGCAGACTTTTATACATTTGCCACAGCCAGTGCACTGTCCTAAATCGATTTCTATCATAATATCCCCTCCTCATCCAAGAATTTTAAAAGCTCATCAACAGATTTCTCGGGTTCTTCTTCGATTTTAATCCCCTCTTCTTTCGGAGGTGGGCTATATGTCTCTACAACCACGCTTTCAGAACCTTCTAGCCCGTAATCATCTTCTTGTCCGTCTAATTCTTCGATCCCCCATTGTTCCTTTGGTTTCTTCTTCGCTTTCATTATCTCTCTCACATTGGGGATCTTTGGTTCAAATCCGGGATCCGGCATGCATGCCAAAATTGCAGGCATATCTGATTTTATTCTGACGTGCCCCTCGTCTCTCTCCTTTTTACATACGATGTATTCTTCTTTAGGATCCACTTCTTCTATCTCTGAAACATAGGTGACCTGTGGCAAACCATGGTGAGCTGCGACTTCAGGACCCACCTGTGCGGTATTACCGTCGGAAGCTTCCTGGCCGGCAAATATAAGGTCGATGTTTCCTATCTTTTTCAGCGCCCTGCTCAAAGTTACAGCGGTAGCCCAAGTATCCGCTCCAGCAAAGGCCCTATCGGTGAGCAGGATCGCTCTGTCGGCTCCTATGGCGAGACATTTGTTCAATGTTTCTTCAGCTTGCGGTGGTCCCATGCTGAGAGCTATGATTTCTACTTCTTCTTCCGTTTTCTCCTTGATATCTACTGCTGCATTTAAGGCGAACTCGTCGAACGCGTTCAGAGTGGAAGGTACCCCTTCTCTAATTATGGTGCCTGTCTCTTCGTCGACTTCAACTTCAGTGGTATCTGGAACCTGTTTTACTAACACCACGAATCTCACGGGATCACCTTACTTGTAAGGTACGTAATCTTTACCTAATGTTTCTCTACCGATGACTATCTTCTGTATATTAGCTCCACCTTCCGCACCTACACAGTAAGACATCACACCTCTCCAGGCGGTTTCAAATATGTATTCGGAGCTGTAGCCCGCTGCGCCCAGCCAGTGCATCGCATCGTCAGCTGTATCTTTAGCCAGATGTGGAACCTTGTACTTTATCATTGATATCCACTTTGCGATCTCCGTTGGCTTGTAAGTTTGAGCTTTGCCTGTCCTTTCGACCCATCCTTCTTCATCGTATCTTGTATCTGCCATATCCGCTACTTTTTTCACCATCAATTTACTAGCTTCCATCTCAGTATATCTTTCAACGAATGGGAACTGGATCCCTTCATATTTCGCTAAAGGTTTACCGAATGTTTCTCTTTCTTTGATATAATCTGCGGCCTCTTCCAAGACTCTTCTTGTAACGCCGATGGCACTAGCACCTATCATTATTCTAGCCAAGTCGAAACCTTCCATCGTGTGGTAGAATCCCTTTCCCTTTTCTCCGAGCATGTATTCCTCAGGGACTCTAACGTCTTCCATTATAAATCCTGAAGTTGAAAGGGAACCTCTCCCTGCGTCGTCATACGGCTCCTGAGGCTCCAATCCGTCGGCATCGATGGGAACGAAAAAAGAGGTCATGTTCTTATGTGGAGCACCTTCGATCTGAGGACCGGTCCTAACGTTGACCCAGTAGCCTCCCCCCATCCTACGACATTCTTCCACGCCGCTTATGAATGTTTTTTCTCCGTTCAATACCCATTCGTCTCCTTCTTTTTCCGCAGTAGACTCAAATCCGGCGACGTCTGAACCACCTTTAGGTTCAGTGGTTGCTATTCCTACGAATTTTTCTCCTTTTATTGCCGGTTGTATGTACTTTTTTCTGACCTCTTCAGTGCAGTATCGGTTGAGAGTGAATCCCCAGCCGGTCTCTACAGCCATAAAACCCGCTGCGGTAGCGATGCTTGGATCTATGTAACCTATCTGCTCAGCGATAGCTATCTGATCTTTCCAGGTCAAGCCCATGCCGCCGTGTTCTTCTGGGACAGGACCCATTATGACTCCGAGTTCAGCTAAACCTTGGATTATATCTTCTGGAAAAGGGTAACCTTCTCTGTTCATCTCGATTACTCTTTCGAGAGGGAGATTTCTTTCGGCCCAATCCGAAATGCTTTCTTTGAAGAGTTTCTGCTCCTCCGTGAGTTCCCTATCATCTGAAAGATCTGTCCTTGCCATTTTTTCCACCATATATTAATCTTCTAAGCCCGCAATAATCATACGATATTATAATCTTTCCGTAGACAAGTGTCTTAACCACAAATATCATATCTCTCGATTTATGTATTTATTGTGATGAATAGATGAGTATTGAAGAAGATTCTTATGAGGATATCAAGAGCGTGGAGCGTAGCAGAGCTGAAGCGAAAAAACATTATGATCGTATTTCAGGTATCTATGATTACATAGAAGGTGCATTCGAGAAAAAATACAGAGATATGGCTTTGGATCA
>JAGXLF010000022.1:10123-19764 GCA_018334835.1 Thermoplasmatota archaeon
AGATCCTCTATATTTCCTCTAGGAATACTGATGGGATCAAGATGGACCTCAGCTGTAGATCCAAATCTTTCCTCTAGCTTTTCTTCGAGTTTGTGGGAAACTTTGTGGGCTGAACGGATCGTTCCTTCGTTCGATTTCATGTGAAGTGATATCGCTTTGTCTTTGCCGTAGTCGTGGACTTTGATATCGTGAACTCCTTTGACACCCTTGATATCGGAAGCTAATATTTTGATCTCGTCTAGTATCTGCGATGAGGGTTTAGTACCCAATAAGCGGTTAGTCGATTTTTTGATGTAAGAGATCCCTATATATCCAAGAAGCAGAGCGATACCTATACCAGCGAGAGGATCTAGGAATAAAAGCCCTGCTTCGGAGCCGTATATAGCTCCGATTACGACTATAGTAGTTATCGCATCCCCTCTATGGTGCCAGGCATCGGCCTTCAATGGATCTGAATCAGTCTTCTTGCCGATAAAGTAACTCACTTCACCGATTATTTCCTTTGCCACAGCGGTTAGAAATATGTAAAAGTAAAATCGATTCCTCATCTTCAAGATTTGAGGCTCAATGATAAGGGATTGGAAACCTTCTGAGAGAAAAGTCAACGCTGTAAGCAACAGTATTATTCCAACAACCAAAACAGCTACCTGATCAGCTCTACCGTGACCGTGCGGATGTTCTTCGTCAGCTGGTTTTTCTGAGATCGCTAAACCGATATAGACCGCGACTGAACTTGCGCTATCCGATATGGAGTGAAAAGCGTCGGATAAAAGAGCTAGACTTCCGATCAGGAACCCGATATACAATTTCGCTATAAATATACCTATATTCAGGATTATACTTACTATGGCTACTAGTTTTCCTTGAGGATTCTCTTCGACCATTCTTTCCTATAAGGTTAAGATATAGATAGATATAAAGTTTTTATATTTTAAAAAATAATTCATAAAATGGTTTTTTTGATAAAAAAATCTGTCTCAAGGTTTATTTGCCCAACATCTCCATTACTTCTTCTTTCCCTTCTTCCAATTCTTCGACTTGCTGTGGATCTTTTTCAAGGAGTAAGGTTTGAAATTCTCCTACATGCTCTTTTTCTTCCTTAGCCACGTCAAGGAGTACTCCTTTTATGTGTTCATCATCGGTATACTCCGCCATCTGTTCGTAGAAGTTGATCGCATCTAACTCGGCGGCAAGCCCGAAACGCAGGATCTCTTTATCGGACATCTCTTTACTAACTTTTTCTAAATCTATCAGTTCCTTTGCAAACATATTATCGACCTTATTAGTAAATCCTCATCGCCGTATTAAAAATTTTGTTAGCTCTCTAATCACAGCCTTCTTCAGCCTAAAAGCCTCAAATTAATTAAGGTCTAATGCTTATAAATACCTAGAAGATGTTGATAAGGAAGTGTGTTGAAGAAGATTTAGAAAAAATTTTAGAGATTGAGGAAAAAAGTTTCGAGTATCCGTATTCTCGGGGGATCTTTGAGGATTTTCTTTCTAGTGACTTTTTTCTCTTAGCCGAAGAAGATTCTACGATTTTTGGGTATATTCTTGCCGAGGCAAGAGAAGAGGATGGAGTGATAGTGTCCATAGCTGTCTTACCAGGTCATAGACTTCAGGGTGTTGGAACTTCTCTCATGGAAGAGGTCCAGAAAAGGATGGATGTGAAGAGATTCTTTCTCATCGTTAGAGAATCAAACCGAGGAGCTCAGATTTTCTATGATAAACTCGGTTTTTCCAAAATTACGAGGATAGAAGATTACTATCAAAACGATGAAGACGGTATATTGATGCAAAAACCAGGAAAAAAGAAAATTAATTAAGAGAGAGGTGTTATAAAAGATAAAGAGTTGGAAAGTATGGTCGATGCAGGAGAGGATTATAGAGAATTATTAAAGAAAGAACAGCGTAGAAGAAAGATTAGGATGCTTAGACACTCTATAGGCTTGACTTTAATGGCAGCTTTTCTTTTGTGGCTGTTCTTTTATGGTCCTAGAGGAACTACTTGGATATTGCTCTCTGTAGTAGGCGTGTTATACATAATCTATGTACTCTATCGTCTAATCAACGAAGTAAAAACATTCTTTTCTTTAGATGATGAACTGCATTATGAAGAAGGCGAGATAACAAAATTTAACGTCCGGCAGAAAAAAACTAAGAAAAGGATACCGATAGAGAATGTAGAGGAGGTTTATCTGAATGTACAAGACAAACCCAATTTGCTATTCGTTGTTTACAACGAAGATGAGATGAAGAAAGCCGACAGCTTTTACAAGCAACGGATAAAAGAAAGGGAAAAATTCATGGCCGATTTGGAAGAAAGATCACTTATAGTGGATGAGCCCGTGACTTTTGAAGAGCTGAAGGAAAAGGTAGAAGGGTCTTGATGATATTAGGTATTCTTTGGACCCTTCATATAAAATTATCGAAACAAAAAATTGATTAGCAAGAAAACTGTATAAAAATGCGGTGAGCAAGATGGAGGAAAAAATAGGAAAGGTGTTCAAGTATTTTAAAGAACCAAGTGTAGCTGCGATAAAGATAGAGAGGGGTGAACTGAGTATAGGGGACAAAGTACGTTTCGAAGGTGAGAATACAGACTTTGAGCAAGAAATACAGTCTATGGAGATCGAAGGAGAGGAGGTCGAAGAGGTCGGCCCTGGAGACGACGTTGGGATAAAAGTGAAGGAAAGAGTTCGCCCTAATGACGAGGTTATCAAACTCGATTGATCTGTTCCAAGTTGGACGTCGATGCAGAACTGATTCCTTACGAAAATCTATCCGAGATGGGACTTTGAAACAACAAAACTATGATTCTTTCAGTCGGCATCTTTTCGACAGGAAAATCAGCTTACCAAGTCGTCTTGTTCGTGCTTTTCGATTATCTTATCGGCTAGTTCTTCCAATGCATCAAAATCTTCATCTCCTGGATGTCCCTTGCTGATAACGGGCTCCAGGAATTCTCCATCGAAGTTGCTCAGAGTATTTTTTATCTGGTCAGGCATCCGCCCCCCCCATCCGTATGAACCGATTATAGAGGCGTATCTGGTTTTAGGTCTCAAGGCGTTGACGAGATGGGCTGCATAGATCGCCTTGGGATGTGCTCCAACTAATACCGTAGGCGTTCCGAGAACAACAGTAGAAGCGTCGACCAAAGACATCGCCAGCTGTCCTAGATCGGTAGTGGTAAGATTGAAAGGTTTGACTTTCATATCTTTTTGTATCAGGTAATCGACAAAATACTCGACCATCTTATCGGTACTTCCGTGCATAGATACGTAGGGAATTACCACTTCGCTTTTTGTTTCATCATTAACCCATTCTGAGTAGGCATCTAATATGAAATCAGGGTCGTCGTAAATCGGACCGTGACTTGTAGCTATTATATCTACTTCCATCTCATCGATCTTTTCGAGATGATTTTTTATGGAAGAGCGGAAAGGCATCATTATTTCGGCATAATAACGTTTAGCGGCGAGATATACCTTCTTTTTGTCCTGAACGAACAGATTGCTGGTCGCTAGGTGAGAACCGAAAAAGTCACAGCTGAAAAGCACGTTTTCCTCTTTGAGATAAGTAACTAAAGTTTCCGGCCAATGGACCCACGGCATATCGATGAACTTCAATGTTTTGTCACCGAGCGAGAGCTCTTCTTCGTTTTCAATCACGAGTATATCTTCTTCAGAGAGGTGAAGATGGTCTATCAGCATGTCTTTGCACTTTGAATTAGTCACGACCGTAGCTTCGGGATATTTTTCAAGGACATCGGGTATAGAACCTGAATGATCTTGTTCCGCATGATGGGCGATAAGATAATCTATCTCCTCGACTTCAGCACTTTCTAGATTTTGGAATAATCTTTCTGTTTTTTTGGGATCTACGGTATCTAAGAGTGCAGTTTTTTTACTCCCTTTTATCAGATAAGCGTTGTAACTAGTACCGTCCGGAAGAGGGATAAGTTCATCGAACAGTTCTCTATCGTAATGTGATGCACCCACCTCAAAAATATCCTCTAACAATTCTTTTACAGCCATTTTATCATATTAAAGTTAATTAGAACAGAGTTATAAATTATCTTCCCCGCCCTTCAATTCGATATCGAAGATTTTCATCAAAATGATTATTATCCCTGCCAATAAAAAAACTCCTCCACAGAAATTTAAAGCCAAGATGCCTCCATGTTCTGTTATAGTTTCCTCAGGATGAACTCTGTTGATATCCTCTTCTCTTTCACGGAACTCTGAAAGCAGATCGTAACCAACAAAAAATATTAAGCTTCCCATTATAATTAGGGTTAATCCAATTTTCAATCTCTCTTCCATGATATCTTTCTCCTTTTCATTATATGAAACGCGGTGTATTATTTCTATATTCTTCGTATTTTGTTTGGTCTTTAAACTCGTCGATAAGTTCTTCTTAACCCTGCCAAATTAAGATCTCTAAGCAAACGAGCAGTAGCTTTTTTTTGACCATCAACTAAAAATCAAATCCAAATATAAGGTTTTATGGGTGACCATTATCCAGAGGGTGGATGATAAATTATATATATCGTATGTGCCTCGAGTTTTTTGCAGAGAGCTCTCATGTCCAGAAATATTCAAAATTCGGATCGACTGGGTGAAACTTATTGGCCTAATGAATTCAGTAGGTCCGGTTTTTTTATAAACGGTGAAGAGTATATTGGAAATAGATTTACCTTAAAAGATAAAGTTTATACCATGATAGAAAACTTTTCTAAAGAAGTTATCATGGTAAGAAAAATAAAAAAGTAAGGGATATAAGATGACCGAAAAGAAAAAAGAAGAAAATTCCGACCAGGACTGTTATCCGGTCGAAACGAAAAATAAGGAAGGAAGTGTCTGCGTGATAACGGAAAGGTGCAAGGGGTGTGAATTCTGTATCGATTTCTGTCCGGTAGGAGCTTTGGAGCAATCGGAAGAGACCACTGAAAAGGGTTATCATCCACCTAAGATGACGGAGGGATGCGTCCTTTGCGGCAAATGCGAGAAAATATGTCCTGAGTTCGCGATCCACATTGAAGAGAAAGGGGAAGAAAAAGAAAGTATAGAAGAAGATGATGAAGACGAAGAAAGAGGTGATTGGATATGATGGAACCAGGTACGTATTTTATGGAGGGTAATACCGCCTGTGCAGAGGGAGCTATAGCTGCAGGATGTCGATTCTTTGCGGGTTATCCCATAACTCCAGCTTCGGAGATATTGGAAAGGATAACTGAAAGGTTTCCTGAGGTACACGGTAGTTATCTTCAGATGGAAGATGAACTCGCTAGTATCGCGTCGATACTTGGGGCGTCCTGGGCCGGAAAGAAGGCGATGACAGCGACATCAGGACCTGGATTCAGTTTGATGATGGAGAACTACGGCTTGGGTCTCATGACAGAGACCCCATGCGTGATAGTAAACGTGATGAGAGGGGGTCCCTCGACAGGTCTCCCTACGATGGTGGCACAGGGAGATGTTAATCAGACCCGGTGGGGGACTCACGGAGATGTAGGCGTTGTGGTTTACGCGCCATCTTCACCCCAAGAATTGTTCGATTACACCATTAAGGCTTTCAACACAGCTGAGAAGTACAGGCTTCCTGTGGTCATTCTTTCAGATGAGATGGTCTCTCATATGACTGAGAAAGTGGAGGTTCCACCCAAAGAGGAGATAGAGATCGTCGATAGGAAGAAGCCTGAAGAGGATCCAGAAGACTATCTACCGTTCCGTCCTGATGATGACCTCGTTCCACCGATGGCTAACGCTGGTGACGGATACAGTGTACATGTCACTGGATTGACTCACGATGAGAAGGGACACCCATCGATAGATGAAAGAACACAAAACATGCTGGTCCCCAGATTGATAGACAAGATAAGGAAGAACTGTGATGACATCTTAGAATACGATGAGTATAAAATAGAGGACGCAGAGAAAGTCATCGTCGCTTATGGAAGCGTTTCTAGAGCAGCTATCGAAGCTGTTGATATGGCTAGGGAGAAGGGTTATAAGGTGGGATTACTGAGACCCAAGACGATATGGCCTTTCCCCGAAGAGAGGATTTATGATCTCGCAAGAGAAGGGATCGACGATTTCCTGGTTGCGGAGATAAACTTTGGCCAGATAGTTTACGAGGTTGAAAGATGTACTGGTGGGGCGGCCCAGACTTACTTGGCACCTAGGATGGGTGGAAATATACACACTCCCGAAGAGATCGTGGACAGGATAGAAGCGATAGATCGTGGAGAAATACCAGCTTTCAAGGAGTGATAGATATGAGTATAAGAAAAAGTAGGGATTGGTTTTCTCCTGATTATCAGGAGCAAGAAAGAGATCAAGGAGTAGGTCATGGACTTCATCCTTTGGATAAATACCTGAGGAAAGACAGGATACCACACATATGGTGTCCTGGTTGTGGTTTAGGAGTGATATTGAATGCTTATCTAAGAGCATTGAAGGATTCAGATATACCTCCGGAAGATACAGCCGTAGTTTCAGGTATCGGTTGCAGCGGCAGAGCGGCTGGTTATGTCGACGTCGATTCATTCCATGTGACGCATGGTCGAGCGATCCCATTTGCTACGGGATTGAAAGTGGGTAATAGAGATCTAAAAACAACGGTTTTTAGCGGTGACGGCGATCTCTTTGCGATAGGAGGCAATCATTTCATACACGCAGCTAGAAGAAATGTGGATTTCAATGTCATCTGTGTTAACAACTTCAACTACGGAATGACCGGCGGTCAAGCTGGTCCGACGACACCGACTGATGCTGAAACATCGACCACTCCTTGGGGAGGGTTTGAACAGCCCTTCAACCTGCCCGCGGTAGCTGCCGGTGCGGGAGCAGTTTACGTGGCTAGATGGACGACTTATCATGTTGAGCAACTGACTGACTCTTTGAAGGAAGCGCTAGAAAAAGATGGATTCAGTTTCATCGAAGTTATGTCACCTTGTCCGACTGGCTATGGTCGTAAAGTCGGTTTGAAGACCGGTAAAAAGACGATGAAACATTTCAAGGAAAACAGCGAGATCGATCCAGACGCTGATCCGACTGAAGTAGCGTTGGACCCAGAAGATCCTGATTCAAAGATAATAGTCGGCAAGTTCGTTGATAGAGACGCGCCCACTTACCAGGATGAGCGAGGAGAAGTATTCGAGAAGGCTAGAGAAGAGATGGGGGTGGAATGATGAGAAAAGAGATACGTTTCTCCGGCTTTGGTGGACAAGGGGTCATATTGATGGGCCACATATTTGGAGAAGCTGCAGTTCTAGACGGGAAAGATGCTACGTTGACGAAAAGCTACGGGCCAGAGGCTAGAGGAGGAGCTTGCAGTACGGATATAATAATAAGTGATGATCGAGTGCATTATCCGCAGGTTAGAGATCCCGATGTGTTGGTATCTATGTCCCAGGAAGCGCTCGAGACTTATATACCCGCGCTAGGTGAAGAAGGGACCTTGATGATCGATACCGGCTTAGTGGAAACTTCTAGAGAAGGAAGTGTAGGACGTCCCGCTGCGGAGATAGCTACTGAGGATATAGGTATCAAGCAAGTTGCGAATATAGTGATGTTAGGTTATTTCACAGCCATAACTGAATTCGTTACGAAAGATTCCATGAAAGAGGCTGTAGAGAAATTGGTGCCGGAAGGTACTGAAGAGAAGAATCTCGAAGCCTTCGATTTAGGGTACGAAAAAGGCGAAGAAGATCGGTGAAAAACCTTTTCTTTATTTTCTTTTCACTATTTGGTAAATCTCTTCTTTTGAGAGTGGATCGATCTCTTTCATCTCGTCATATTTTGTATAGTAAACATAAGGTGCAACTTTTTTTTCTTCATATTCTTCTTTAACCACGTGATAGTAGATGCTCAATTGTTTTTTGTATTCATCCAAAGCTACCATGCTCCTATCAGTTTTGTAATCGATTATCTTGACAGCGTCTCTGTCTATGTTGATCAGATCGATGACTCCTTCGAAAAGCAATTTTCTTTCTTTCTCTATCGGTAAAAGACAGGTTATTTCAGTGAAATTTTCACCTTGAAGGTCGTCTATCAATCGTTTTATATTCTCCTCATCCTGATTTTTAGGGTACCCCTCTCCGGTGATAACGTATCGCTCGGCGAATTCATGAACCTTCGTTCCGTATTCCGGACCGGAACCTATCTCATTTCGATCAAAAACGGACCTGTCTATTAGGGAATGAGCCGAGTATTTAATGGGAGCGCGAAGATCTTTTTTCTTCAGTTGGATTATGCTCTTATCTTCTTTTTCTGGTTTCGACGGTCGGATCTCCTGTTCTATTTTCTCCACTTCGATATCTAAGTTGTTGAAAAATTCGCTCTTGTTTTCCTCTTCCTCCGTGATGAAGAGATAGTTTTCAGCCCTCGTCATAGCGACGTATATTAATCTTCTTTCTTCGTCATAGTTTCCGGTCGTGCATTTAGAGATGACATAATTCTTCCAGTTGTCATAGCTGAACGGTTCGTTCTCATCTGAAAACACTTTCTTCTGTCTCAACCCTAAAGGTTCGGTATAATCGATTGCTTTTTCAAACCCTCCTCTTGTAGGCCCCATATCAGCGAGTATGACTACAGGATATTCCAGACCTTTCGCGCTGTGGATGGTCTGTATCTTGAAAACGTCATCTTCTGATGTACTGTCAACTTCATAGGTCTGGTCTGACTCGATGTTTTCAACCATGAAGTTAATCATCTCTCCACGGTTGAGATACGTATTTTGATAGGTGGATTGTATCACTTCTATCAACTTGTCCGAGAACGCATTTTCTATCGAGTACTTGTTGAAGACCTTCTTGGCTAAGGAACCGAGGTCTTCCTCTTTTAGTAGTTGATCTCTGAATTTCAACATGTTTTTGGGATAAGAGTCCTTTTGAAATATCTTCTTTATCTCAGTGAGATTGTATCCAGCTTGGTCTAGAACTACCGACCACCCTCTTTTTGACTCCCTGTTCTGAACGATCCTCAACCATGCTAGAAGTAGTAACGCGCATCTTTTCCTGAAAAGCTCTACGCCGCCTTCGTAGGCAACAGGTACTCCATTTTTTCTAGCCTCTTTGAACAATTCGAGACCGAATTTTCTTGTCCTGGTCAGTACAGCTATATCATCATATCTTATCTTCCGCCTTTCCCCATCTTTTTGTATAACATAATCGGGATTGTTGACGATCTGAGTTATTTTAGAGAGTGTAACGGTCTTTTTGTCTTCGCCGATATAAGCCCCTACCTCGCTCTGTCCTCGGTTTTCCGATGCTTCGAGTTCAGTTATCTTTTCTTCTACCTTTTCTTTATCTAAAACTTCTCTTTTCGTAGCTTCGGCGAGGAGCCCCTGTTTCGAAAAATCGATTAGTTTCTGCGTCGATCTATAATTCTTCTTCAGCTTTATTTCCTTCTTAACCTTCGCTGGAAATTTCACCCGTTCAAAATCGCTGTTCAGATCTCTTTTGAATTTTTCAAGTCGGTTCTCGAATCTAACGATATTATCTACTGAGGCGTACTGGAAAGAGAATATGCTCTGTTTCCAATCTCCTACCGCACAGATATTGCCCGAACGGGATAAAAGAAGAGAGAGCTTGAACTCTATCTCGTTGGTATCTTGAAACTCGTCTATCATTATGT
>JAGXLF010000087.1 GCA_018334835.1 Thermoplasmatota archaeon
TTGATCGAATACTTTGGGGGTCTAGAAGAGTACCATTCATGGAGAGGAGATATAGTAAAACAGGACAAGATACCTGACAGAGGCGAGAGAACCCCCGCTCATGCTGAGTTTTTCAGCAACAGATTGACATTCAAATATGAACCTACATGTTTCATAGACAAGATGGCCGATAAGTTTGAAGAGAAAGGATTTATCGAACTTAGTGGACAACGGATAGAAGATGACTCCTTTCGAATATTGAAGAAAGTCATGAAGGGCGAGAGCATCAGGACGAACTATTCTTACATCGGAAGGGAGCTCGGTGTGAACAGGAAAACGGTGAAAAGGAGGATCGATGATTTGCTAGATAAAGGGATTATAGAAAAGCCGAAGTGCTTTTTTCCGAATCTTTTCGTACCGCCCGGGTACAATCTCATCATAACCCTCATTGAAGCCACCTCGGATCTGAGTGATATAAAGGATTATCTTAAGAAGGATGAAAATGTCCCAATGGCTATAGAGACCAGTACGGAAAGGTATAACTTTCTCGTTTTTTCAGCTTTTGAAAGCATAGAAGAGTTTTTTGAGTGGGGAGAAAAATTAAATTCAAAGCATCCAGACAATATTGGGGCTATATCTAAGACCATTTTATCTTCCCGTATGGTGCATCTTATAGAGCCCCAGAAGGTCTCGCTCGGTTTCATA
Organism: Thermoplasmatota archaeon; assembly: GCA_018334835.1. Taxonomy (GTDB): domain Archaea; phylum Thermoplasmatota; class Thermoplasmata; order Halarchaeoplasmatales; family Halarchaeoplasmataceae; genus Natronoplasma. Next base: position 685 of record JAGXLF010000087.1, read on the forward strand.
GAAAATAAGCTTTGGGACCTAAAGAGTTAGTATAGAATGCCTTCATAAATCGTTTTGTTTCACACTATCTTCAGAAAGAGAAAATTATATTTTTAAGTTTTTCTAAACTTGTGAATGAAATTACGTATAACTGACCCAACCTATGCACGAAAATCTCTTAATTTTGTAAAAAGGTTTTTTATACCACCCTGTGTTTCCCGAAAATACCCATGGTGATAAATGATGGCAGAAGAAGGATATAATCCGTTTAAGATGGCCCAACAACAGTTTGACAGGATAGCCGAACAATTAGATCTTGATGAAGCTTTGAGAGATTTATTGAGAGAACCGCTAAGAGAATATCACTTCAATATACCGGTTAAAATGGATGACGGCAGTACAAAGGTTTTCAGAGGATTTAGAGTGCAGCACAACGATGCATTAGGCCCATGCAAGGGAGGAATAAGATTCCATCCTGAAGAAACCGGGGATACGGTTAGGGCTCTCGCGATGTGGATGACATGGAAGACCGCAGTTGCGGACCTACCTCTCGGAGGTGGTAAGGGTGGAGTAATATGCGATCCACATGATCTTTCAGATAGAGAGCAGGAAAGGTTATGTAGAGAATATATCAAAAAGATAAACAAGAACATAGGGCCTCTTCAAGATGTCCCCGCTCCTGACGTGATGACTAGTGCCCAGCACATGCTCTGGATGATGGACGAATATGAAAACATAGAAGGCGGAAAATATCCCGGCGTGATAACAGGCAAACCACAAGATATGGGTGGGTCTAAAGGAAGGACTGAAGCTACTGGCTATGGATTAGTCTACCAATTGAGAGAGCTTCTAAAAGAACTTGATAGAGATATCGAAGAAACTACTGCATCTATCCAGGGTTTTGGAAATGTCGCTCAGTATGCTGCGGAACTTTTCATCGAGTACGGTGGAACGGTTGTCTCAGTTTCGTGCTGGGATCAGGAAGATGAGAAACCTTATAGCTATTACAAAGAAGACGGTATCGATCTTGAAGAACTAAGAGGCATAACCGATCGCTTCGGTTCTATAGATAAGGAGAAGGCAGAAGAAAAAGGTTACCAGCCCTTATCAGGCGACGAATGGTTGACTCATGAAGTTGATGTACTTTTACCCGCAGCTCTTGAAAACGCCATATCTGAAGATAACGTGAACGACATACCTGACGCCGTGGACATAATTATCTCTGGAGCTAATGGGCCTATCACCCCTGAAGCAGACGACGAGCTTGAAGATAGAGATATCATAGTAGTGCCGGACTTCTTAGCTAATGCTGGCGGTGTGATGTGCAGTTATTTCGAGCAGGTTCAGAGCAATCAAAACTACTACTGGTCTAAAGAAGAAGTGTTGGGAAAATTGGATAATGGCATGACTGATGCATTCTACGAAGTTTGGGAACTCGCTCAGAGTAAAGACGTCAGGTTGAGAGACGCAGCCTACATGATAGCTATTCAGAGGGTAGCTGAAGCCTGTGAAGCGAGAGGCTGGGTATAAATAGCATACATAAAAAGAGAAGATGCCTAGCAAAATCGAAAGGATAAAAGAAGTTATCGAGGAAACAACTGGCAAGTCACCGGAGTTAACGTCTTCTAAAACCCTTTCCAAGGGTTTAGAAGCATCATTTATCGATGATGTCCTCCTTTTTTGCAATTCTTTTGATTATTTTTTAATCCAGGAAGAAGGTCGGCTTGATTCTTTACTTCAGGACAAATTTTCCTATGGTGGATTTAGACAACCCCCTGCAATTCAGCATGCTGAGACGAGGGAAGAATGCAGAGACCTCCTTCAGAAATTGGATACAGATCTGCTGATAATCTTCGGTAATCCTTTAGAAAACCAGATTGAGAAATTTTCGCAGTGGCTAAAAACGAACTGTGAGGAGTTACTAGTGGTCTGGATAACAAATGACGAAATTGATACTTCTCTTGATGAGAAAATTGATTTCGAAGAGATCTTCACCTGGAACGGTGACGGGAAAATCATCTTAACGATAATCCAATATATCGAAGATAAGATCCGATTTAGGGAGGATGGGTTCGTAGAAAAGAAACGTCCAATCCTACTCATCGAAGATTCAAGGCAGTACTACTCTACTTACCTGACCCATATTTATGAAGAGATATGGTCCCATTTAGATGCAATTCTTCACGAAGATATGCCCAAGGAAAAGAAAATTCAGCGCTATCTGAGAAGGCCTTTTGTCGTTCTTGCTGATGATATCGATGAAGGTAGGAAGACGTACTCTAAAATTAAAGAGGAGCTTTTGTGCATCATCACGGACAATAGATTGGAAACGGAAGATGGTATCCAGGAAAACGCCGGACTCGAGTTCGCGGAGGAGATAAAACAAGATCGTCCAGATCTTCCAGTTCTCCTTCAATCTTCAGCATCTATAGATGGTGAGAAAATCGATGGAAATATAAATACCGTGAATAAAAACGATCCCGCTCTCAATCAGGAGATAATTGATTTTGTCCGTGAAAATTTATCTCCTGTTAGTTTAAAAGTTAAATTAGGAGAAGGGTTTGAAGAGATAGAAGTTAAAACTATCGATGAGCTCGAAAAAGCAATCAAAGAGTTAGAAGACCAAAAGATAAAAGATCTGGTCGAAAGCCCCGATTTTGTCACGTGGTTGAAGGTTCTAACTGAGTTCGAGTTAGCAGATAGGGTTGAACTTATTAAAGACAAGCATATCTCACCAAACTCGTATAGAGAAAAATTATTAGATCTTTTAGAAGAATATAGATATGCCGATTATACTACAGCTGTGAATGACTTTAAGAGGGGAGGGACTGAACCAAAGAACAAGATAAGTCGGATAGGAGACGGGGCTTTAGGGGGAAAAGCTAGAGGTTTAGCTTTCATTTCAAAATTGTTTTCGAAGTACATATTTAAAGACCTTTTCGAAGATTTAGATATCACAGTTCCTAGAACGATTATTTTGACTTCTGATGTCTTCGACAAATTTCTAGAAGAAAACGAGATAATGGAATCTAGACTTTTTGAGCTCTCGGACGAAAGGATCTCTTCTAAATTCATAAATGGAAGTCTTCCAGCAACAGTTATAGGCGATCTTCGCTCGTTTATAAGAGAAACTCGAACTCCGTTGATTGTCCGATCATCTGGGTTGTTAGAAGATTCCCTGACGAGACCATTCGCCGGTGTTTATTCCTCCATGTTTTTACCCAATGAATCCTGGGAAACTAGTTTAAGATTCAAAGAGGTCTGTGATGCGATCAAGCACGTTTACGCCTCTACGTTTTTCGAAGAAGCTAGAGATTATATTAAATCCACTCCTAAAAATATAAGCGACGAGAAAATGTCGGTGATAATCCAGGAAGTGGTAGGGAGAAAACATAACAAATACTTTTATCCCACCATTTCGGGCGTGGCTAAATCGTACAATTATTATCCCAGTAAAGAGTGTGAACCTGAAGACGGGATAGTGTATCTTGCTCTAGGCTTGGGGAAAGAAATAGTAGAAGGCGGCTCATCTTACTTTTTCTGTCCAGCATGTCCTAAATCTCCTATGTTCGGAACTCCTAAAGATTTTGTTCCCCATTCCCAAAATCAATTTTACGCTCTTAACCTAGAATCCATTTACAGAGTAGTAGAAAAAGATGAAGAAACTTCCCTTGTGAAATTAGACATCAGCAGGGCCGAAGAACACGATGTTTTGGATAAGATAGCTTCTACTTATTCACCCCGGGACGATCGTCTCTATCCAGGCATCCACAGAGAAGGATCGAGAGTCATAGATTTTGCACCTATAATAAATTATGAGTCGATTCCGTTAGCCTCTGCCATAAAAGTCCTTCTTGATGTGTCTGAGATAGCTCTAGGTTATCCGGTTGAGATCGAGTTCGCTGTAAATCTTAATGAAGAAGATAAAGCTGAACTCTTCGTATTGCAGATAAGGAGCATGGTCTCGGGCGATGAACTTTCGGACGTTGATGTGGATGAATGTGATGATAGTAAGTTGGTATGCTACACAGATAAGACCCTAGGACATGGCATGATCAAAGAGATAAACGATATAGTTTACACGAAACCAGGTGTTTTTAAGATGAAGAATAGTGAAGAGGCTGCCCAACAGCTACGGAAGATGAACGAGAAACTGATAGAGGACGGAAGGGATTACATCTTAATAGGGCCTGGAAGATGGGGTACCACGGACCCGTGGATGGGTATACCCGTAGATTGGGGAGAAATAGCGGGAGCGAAAGTGATAGTAGAGATGCCTGCAAAAGGTCGAACTATAGAGCCTTCTCAAGGATCACATTTCTTCCATGACATGATATCCTCAGATACTTGCTATCTAGTGGTGAATGATGAAGAAAAGGTTGATTGGGAATGGTTGAGGAATCAGCCGACAGAGGATGAGAGTGAATATATCAGACACGTAAAATTGGACTCTCCGGTGGAAGT
>JAGXLF010000005.1:0-27256 GCA_018334835.1 Thermoplasmatota archaeon
ACAAGTTGTTGTCGTATGAGCCGAAGTATATCGTTCCGTCCGAATCGATAGCGGGCGAAGAATACACATAGCTGCCAGTGGTAAAACTCCATTTTTCAGTCCCATCGGGATTTACCGCGTAAAGGTTTTTGTCCACTGAGCCAACGTATATCGTGCCGTCTTCTCCGATAGTGGGCGAAGAAACCACATAGTTGCCTGTGGTAAAGTTCCATTTTTCCGTCCCATCTGGATTCAACGCATATAGGTGAGTGTCTCTAGAGCCGACGTATATCGTTCCGTCCGAGCCTATCGCAGGGGAAGAACCCACTCTAGCGCCTGTTTCAAAGCTCCATATTTCTGTTCCGTCAGGATTCACAGCGTACAGGTTTTTGTCATATGAGCCTACATATATCGTACCGTCGCTGCCAATGGCCGGGCTGGAATGAACATTGTCACCGGTAGAGAAGTTCCACTTCTCTATCCCATCTACATGGCTCGTATCGTAGGTACTCAACCCTGTATTCTTCTGGTTGCCTCTAAACTTCGGCCACGGTGAATCCGATAAATCTGCTAGTTCGAGTTCATCCTCTACACTTGCGTTGACTTTAGGTCCCGCTAATACCAGCATTCCACTGAATAGCATGAAACTGATTGCTAAAACTAATATTTTGCTTCTCAAGTTATCCAACCTGATTAGGGATATCTATGCTAATCTATATAGACTTTTCGTAGATATATAATTGAGTGGATTTAAAATTTATTGATAAATAAGATTGAAATTCTTTCAGATCATTACTTTTCTACATCGTACTTATCCCTACAAAAGACAATATTAGGAACAGGAATAAAGAAAACCTATTAAATCACCTCTCAATTTAGAGATGTGGTTTCATGGTAACAGCGGAAGTAAAGATAGAACTCAAAGAAGGCATCGCAGATCCGGAAGGGATGAATACCGAAAAAACATTGAAACTCCTGGGTTGGGATGTAGAGAAAGTAGAAACGGGAAAGCTGTTCGAGATCGATCTAGGTAATGGTTTTTCTGAAGAAGAAGCTAGGAACGAAGTAGAAGAGATGTGTAAGAAATTGCTAGCTAATCCAGTCATCCAGACTTACGATATCGAGATAAAAAGCTAGGGTGATGGATGATGAAACATTACATAGAGCGGGACGTTCCCTTCGAGATTCATGAGGTTAATATATTAGACGCTGAAGAAAAAGATCTCGAAGAGATTAGTCGTGAGAGCGGCGTGGGGTTGAGTCTAGACGAGATGAAGATGGTGAAGGATCATTTTGAAGCTCTAGGAAGAAATCCCACTGATCTGGAACTCGAAGCTATCGGTCAGGCCTGGTCCGAACACTGCTGCTACAAGTCCTCAAAACCGATATTGAAAGATACCGTTTTTGACATAGATGCGCCTCAAAACATCTACGTTGTAGAAGAAGATGCTGGAGTTGTCGAATTCGACGACGAGCATGCGTATGTGGTCGCGTTAGAAAGCCACAATCATCCTTCTGCCATAGAACCCTATGGTGGAGCCGCTACTGGAATAGGAGGTATAGTGAGAGACGTGACCTGTATGGGAGCCCAACCTCTAGCTTTTGTTGATCCGCTCTTTTTCGGTCCGTTAGATATGGATCATGATGATCTTCCTTCCGGCACGAAACATCCTAGATATCTTTTTGACGGAGTCGTTCAAGGGATAAGCGACTACGGGAACAGGTTGGGGATACCAACGCTCTCCGGCATGGTATATTTTGATGAATGTTATACTACAAATTGCCTGGTCAATGTTGGATGTATAGGTATCGCAGAAAAAGATGAGTTGATCCGGAGTAGAGTCAAAGAACCCGGAGACGTCTTCATCATGGCCGGAGGAAAGACCGGGAGAGACGGTATCCACGGCGTGACCTTCGCTTCGGACGAACTACACGAAGATTCGGAAGAAGAGGATATTCAAGCTGTTCAACTAGGAGATCCCATAACGAAAGAGCCGTTGATACATACCAGTCTGGAACTGAATAGAAAAGGACTGCTCCAAGGCATGAAAGACTTCGGCGGCGGCGGTCTTTCCTGCGTCGCGGGAGAGATGGCACTGGACGGCGGTTACGGAGCCGAGGTAGAACTTGATAAGGTACCTTTGAAAGAAGAAGACATGGCTCCCTGGGAGATCTGGGTTTCGGAAAGTCAAGAAAGGATGATGTACGCCGTAAAAGAGGAAGATGTAGAAGAAGTGATGCACATATGTGAGAAGTGGGATGTCGAAGCAACGAAAATAGGTAAAGTGATAGATGAGAAAAAGGTCAAGGTCTACTATGAAGACGAAAAGATAATGGATCTAGACCTAGAATTCCAGACCGGCGGACCTACTTACTGTAGGCCTACCGAAAAGGTAGAACACACGAGGTATATAGAGGAAAAAGAACCTGAGGAACCAGCGGATTATAACGATATTTTGTTAAAACTTCTTAGCCGAGACAATATCAACAGCAAAGAATGGGTTATAAGACAGTACGATCACGAGGTGAGAGCGAATACGATCCTGAAACCATTACAAGGTGTGCTAGGAAAACAGGGTCCTGGAGACGCTTCTTTGATCAAACCACTCGAGGATTCTTTCAAGGGTATAGCTGTCACTACCGACGTTATACCTTCTTACACCGATCTAGATCCTAAAGCTGGGGCGATGTCGGTCCTAGATGAATCTATCCGTAATCTCATGGCCGTCGGAGCTGAGCCACACTCATTCGCGGATTGTTTGAACTTCGGAAATCCGGAGAAACCTGAACGACTTGGAGACTTTGCCAGAGTTGCGGAAGGACTAGAGGCAGTTGCGAGACATCTCGGTATTCCTTTCGTATCAGGCAATGTCAGTTTTTACAACGAAACTGAACAGGTCGCGGTCAAACCAACGCCTTCGATACTGGCCTGTGGTTTGATCGATGACGTGAGAGAAGCCGTCACCATGGACTTGAAAGAAGAAGGCAATTCCATCTATCTAGTGGGAGAAACAAAAGACGAGATGGGCGGCTCAGAATATTACAGAATAGTAGATGGAAGGAGTGGAAACGTTCCTACAGTCGACGTGGAAACGCTCGAAAGGAGTATGAAAGAGATGTTAGAAGCTCATAATGAAGGATTGATAGAAAGCTGCCATGACGTATCTCTCGGCGGTTTAGGTGTTGCACTCTCAGAGATGTGTCTTGCAGGAGATATGGGAGCTGAGATAGATGCTTCTACCGAACTGAGAGAAGATAAGTTCCTCTTCTCAGAGAGCAATACCAGATGGCTCGTCGAGGTGAAAAAAGAAAACGAAAAAAGATTTGAGGAAATATTCTCAATCCCTATAAAGAAGATCGGTATCTCTGCTGGAAGAAACTTGAAGATTAATTTGAATGGAGAAGAACTGCTCGAACTAGACATCGAGGTCATTAGGAAAAATTGGAAAGAATCCCTGAGTAAAAAGATGGGGAAGTGACGTTAAAATCGTTCTTCAGGCGGCAACGCCGAAGCGTCCACTCCCGTATGTAACGTATGCCTAGGCCTTATCCTGCACATCTGCAGCTCTCTTCTTTTGTCATCAAATATCATCGCTAGTCCTCTTTTGAATTCCATATCAGCTACGACCTCGTCCAGACCTTCCTTCATGTAAGACTGTTTGGCCAGTTTTAAAGCGTCTAGATCACCTTTAGCTGTCATATTGTGTGCGATTATCATGTCCGACTGTTTGATAGCGCTAGCGTGAAGTGCAGAGGGCTCCTGCGTCGCCATTATCAGTGAGAGTCCCGGATGCCTACCGAGTTTTATCCAATCTAATAGAGGTTCAGTCGAAAGCGTGGTACCTTCGGAGGGAAGAAAAAGATGAGCCTCGTCTATCAACATGTAGACTATAGGATACTCTTCCGTTATACTCTCTACTCCTTCTTTTTCACCAAGACCAGCCTGGGCCTGCATCTCTACCGTAGTGTAAAGAGTACGTTTTGCCATCTGTTCTCTAGCGAATATAGAGACGATCAAGCTTCTTAACTCATAATCTCCTAGTCTACCGAGATGGGATATGTCCAAGACCGTTATCTTCCCACCTTCGACCATCGTTTCATCCATGCCTGCTTTGGAGAAGATATCAAGCTTTTGGATCATTTCGAACAGTGTTTTCAACGAATTTTTTGTGCTCTCTTCAACTTCACCTTCATCACTGATCCTGCGATAGATATCTTCGAAAGAGAAATTGCCTTTTTTCTTTAGTTCTGTGATCACGCGGCTCAATAGCGTACCTGTAGAGCTTGTAATCTCCAGATCGAAAAGTTCCAGCCACTCGTGAACTTCCACCCTAGATAAGGCTATCTTCAATATCTCGTCGAAGTGTAACTCTTCGCCGTTCTGACGGGCCTTTTTTATAGCCGCCTCGGGTACCAGTATCTTCACGTCTTCTTTCCAACTTTTCGGTTCGATATCGAAATTATCCATCAACTCTATTTCGCTTTCGTTCGTATTCTCCTTTTTCAGGCTGTGGAATACGCTCATCGTATCTATCAAAACGAGAGATAAGTTGTTAGAGTACTTTTCCTTCAACCTAGCGAATCCCTCTGCGATAACACCGAGAGTGTAAGACTTACCGGTCCCTCTCTTACCGACGATAAGCATGCAGTGAGGAGAAACTATATCTAGATACGCCTTACCCATCTCCTCGTATTCGCCTCCCGGGTAGGAAACGTTCTTGCCTATGTAGGAACAACCTTTGGTACCGAGTTTCTTCGTTTTAGATTCTGATCGTCCGAATATCTCTTTCGTCTCAAGCAATGTATCCCTTTTGAATAATAGTAGATCACTCGGTAACTAAGATATCTTCACTTTCACTCAGAGTCATATCACCTGTATATTCGCCAGTTATATCTATAGTCCCACTATTTCCTGAAACGTGTAGCTCGCTACTTTCAAAACTAAAAGAGACCTCACCATCTTCATCTGTCAGTTTTACGGGTTCGTCTATATTGCTCGCTCCACAGCCTTCAACTGAGATAGTTACTCCTTCCAAGGGATCGCTAGATTGGTCATAGGCCGTTATATAGATCGTCTTTGTACCGAACTCTGACAAATCCATCTGGTCTACCTTATTATTATTAGAATCTTCTACCTCAAGAGACCCCAGCTCAGTAGTTTGAGCACTCATCATCCAGCCGCCGATCACTGCGGTCCCTATTCCTGCTATGACCACGAGTATGATCATGTAAAGCGGTAATCCTTCCAATGCTCCTTCATCATCCATATCTCCGTATCTTATCCTCTTCATTTTATCCACTGTCGCATCCATTTTTATTATTTATGATTTTCCCCCAAGCATTATTGATTTCCTTTATAGAAGAGAAGTCAAAAGAGTGCCTGGTCATCCAAAAACGAGACAACATAGGATAAAAACACATATTTGGCTGAGTGAATCTCAAACCACATCTACTTCATATATCTTTTTGCCGTCTTTGTAAACACGGATAGTCCCCTCTGAAGATACCACCAGAGAGACGGCCTCAGTTCTATTAGATATATAGGAGGCGGCTAGATGTCTGCCTCCCAGCCCGTCTTCAATCTCTCTTTCAAAACCGTCTCCGAACATCACGTACCTGCCTGCGGCGACGGGATTTCCGAATTTGTCCAAAACGAGAGCTCCATCAAGCATGGAGAATTCTTTTATCGTGTTCCAGTTGTCTTTATCCTTTATATTGAGTTCTTCTTCTACGCTTCCCTGGAGAGGATTTCTCACGGAATCAGTCGTATTGCTCAGAACATTGTTCATATCGCCCATTATGAAGAGTGCCCCGGCAGGAAGTCCCTCATTACCCTCTTTAGCTATCTTCGTACCCAGATTGAAAGCTGCTTCGAGAACATCCAACTGTATCCGGTCCTCGACCTCCTCCTTCAGATTGACTACGCCGATGTCCGACATCTCAAAAGTCAAAACGGTCTGAACATCAGTAGAAATCACCAGCATGACCTTCTCATCTCTATCGACGAGACCTTCAGCCGCACACGAAAGGACGATATCTTTCACCTGGTCCAGAACATCTAGACCTACAGCCGGTGAATTTTTAATGCTTCGCACCTGCACATTTGACCTTCCGAGAAAGGAAGAAAGAGACTTATGCTTAGTAAAAATCGTAAGCTCTTCATCTTCGATTTGATCAGAGATCTTTTCCATCAGATCCTCCGATTCTGTGAAAAGTAATACACATGAAGGATCGAATCCCTCTTTCGCTCTAACAACTGTATCGATGAATTCCGTCATATCTGTGAGATTAGATGTGACATAGGTCCTTTTATCATTTTCGGAGAATTAGTAATTAAAGTTCAATTTCGAAAAGATCATCTGGAACCGTGCTTTCTTCAAAGACCTCCCTCGCTTCATCTTCCAGTTCCTTTCCATCAGTATATCTTGGGCTGATATGGGTGAGGAACAATCTTTCTACTCCTACTTTTCTAGCGAGATCAGCGGCCATCACCGTAGAGGAATGTCCGCGCTCCATAGCTCTGTCAGACATCGATGAGTCAAGGGTAGAATCGTGGATGAGCACATTAGCTCTGTTCGAAGCTTCGATAGTGTTCTGAGAAGGTCTCGTGTCTCCGGTATATACTATCTTCTTACCTCTCCTTGGAGGCCCTACGATCTGTTCAGGATGTATGATTTTCCCGTCTACTTCCACGGGCTCACCGTCGTGTATCCTGCTGAAGAGCGGTCCTTCCGGAACTCCCAGCTCCAAAGCTTTCTTCCTGTCGAACCTACCCTTCTTGTCTCGCTCTTTGAATGAATAACCGAATGAAGGAACATCGTGGTCGGTTTGAAAAGTACTGATTTGATAATCATCAAGATCCAACCTAGCCTGAGGTTTTAGCTCTGTAAGATGGATCGGGAAACCGGCTCCGAAATAACCCTTCGATAACAGATCTTTGAGTAGAGATACCGTACCTTCAGGCCCGTATATATCGAGCCTGTCTTCTCTATCATTCATGTTCATGCTCTGGACCAATCCCGGGATACCGAGAAAATGATCACCGTGGAAGTGCGTGATGAATATTTTACTAACCTGCATGAAAGAAAGGCTCGATCTCATCAATTGTCTTTGGCTTCCCTCTCCACAGTCGAAGAGCAGAACTTCTCCTTCATACTTCAGGGCTGTACAGGGCACGTTCCTATGCGGTGTAGGGTAACTACCTCCAGTTCCCAGGAATACCAGCTTCATGATGTGTTCGAAGTTACGAGGAAGGATATAAAGCTTATTTCTTTCAAATAGATGATATAACTTAAGCCCGCATACCTCCGTCTTCGAGGAAGCACAGCTTCCTCGTCATGAGAGGAATTTTCAATTCCTCCCTCTTCAGGCGGAGGAGGAGGTCAAATGACTTAAATAGTTTAAATCATGTAGAATCATCCACAGGTGGTAAGCTGTCGGACGACATTGATCAACTGGACTTCGATGATCTCGATCTGGAGGAAGATGACGTAGACGAGGAACTGAAGAAAAAGATACTCTCCAGCCTCAAAGAAGGTAAGCGGATGGAAGCTTACGCGGAACACCGAACAAAGGATATGAAACACTGTGACTTTTGTGATAAGATAACTTACAAGAAAGTGCCTGGTAAAGAGATCGGAGAGAAGTGGATATGTATAGACTGCTTGAGACGTTTGAAAGAGATATTGGATAATCTCAAAAAGTGGGAAGAAGAACTCGCGCTAGAGGAAGAGATGGAAGACCAGATAGAGGAAGATCTTGATATCTGAAGTTGATCTAATACCTGATTATAAAATTTATAGGAGCCAATAGAGTTGGTGAGTGAAAGCGATCTATTGAATATGGAGTATATCGAAGAGCGTGAATACCAGATCAATATAAGCCATGTAGCCAAACAATTGTCTACTCTGGTGATCCTTCCTACAGGCATGGGAAAGACGATAATCGCCTTCATGGTCATGGCGGAACAGCTAGAACGTTTTCCCGAAAAGAAGATACTTTTTTTGGCACCTACAAAACCTCTGGTCAGTCAGCACGCTAGAGATGTTCAGGAGTTGCTCGATGTGGAGGAACCACAGGTATTCACCGGAGAAGTGAGTCCCGAAGATAGGGCGCAGCTATGGGAGGAGAACAGGATAATAGTTTCTACCCCTCAAGTGATAAAGAACGATCTCATGTCACAGCGTTTGAGTCTAGAGAACGTCTCTCTGACCGTTTTCGACGAGGCACACAGAGCCGTAGGAGATTATGCCTACGTGTACATCGGAGAAATTTATCGAGAACAAGACAGCCTTTCCCTAGGACTGACCGCCTCTCCCGGAAGCGAGATCGAGGATATTCTAACCGTTTGTGAAACTCTGGGTTTGGAACACGTAGAGATAAGGACAAAATTTGATCCTGACGTAGTAAATTATACGAATAAATTAGAGAAAAGATGGATCGACGTGAGACTGACAGAAAAGCACAAGGAGATCGTTAATAAGCTGAAAAAATTGAGGAACAAGTATGTTAAGGAACTTCAGGATTTCGGTTTTTTGAAAAACAAAAAAGCGGACAGAGTTTCTAGAAAAGACCTTATAGATGTCCGTGGAGAGATACAGGGCGAGATACACTCATCAAATAAATCTTCACTATATCATACAGCGAGTATAGTCGCCTCTTCTATCAAGATCGATCACGCCGTAGATCAGGCGGAAACGCAGGGGATTGAAAGTTTGAAAGAGTACTTGGAAAAGCTAGAAAATGAGGCGGATTCAAGAGGCGGAACTAAAGCATCTAAGCGGATCATGGAAGAGCCCGAGATGAAGGACGTTCTAGTCAAATTGGATAAGGTTGAGAAGGAACATCCAAAAGTTGACAAGGTTGCGGAAGTGGTGAGAGAACAGATAGAGAATAAAAAAGATTCGAGGATCATCGTATTCACGAATTATAGAAACACTTCTGCCAAGATCACAAAAAAGTTAGCCCAGATAGAAGATGTTCGACCGGTTCGCTTCATAGGGCAGAGAGATAAAGAAGGCGACAAAGGACTCAAACAGGCCGAACAGGTAGAAACTCTCGAACATTTCGAAGACGGAAGGTTCAACGTTTTGGTCGCGACCAGCGTGGGTGAAGAAGGTCTAGATATCCCCGCTACAGATATGGTGGTCTTTTATGAACCAGTACCTTCGGAGATAAGGACCATACAGAGGAGAGGGAGAACCGCAAGAAAAAGAAAAGGAAAAGTCGTGATCCTTATAACGAAGAATACAAGAGACGAAGCCTATTACTGGTCCAGCAAAAATAAAGAGAAGAAGATGCATCGGAATCTGATGAAGTTGAGAGATGAGTTGGGAAGTGAGATAAGCGTGGGTGATCCCATGGATGATGAAAAAGATTATGGCGTGGTTGAGAAGAAGAGCAAAAAAGAGCTTAAGAAAGAAGTGGATGAAAAAGTATCAAAGGACGAAAAACAGCAGTCACTAATGGATTACGATGAAAGCGAAAAGAAGGAGAATGGCGAAGAGCCTTGGGAGATAACCGTCGATAATAGAGAACAGAACAGCAGAGTCGTAGAGAACCTCTCCAAGAAGAATATCAAGATACAGACCGCTCAGTTGTCTGTGGGCGATTATATAATATCTGAAAATTCCGCCGTAGAGAGAAAAGAGGTATCTGATTTTCTTGAATCCGTGACCGATGGAAGATTGTTCTCCCAGGCTAGAGCGTTGAGAAACAACTACCAGCAGCCAGTAATGATATTGGAAGGCGAAGGGCTGTTTGAAAGGAGGAATATAAATGAAAATGCGATCTACGGAGCTTTATCCTCACTAGCATGCGATTTCAGGATACCAGTGCTATACACCAAAAACGAAGATGAAACAGCCTCTCTCTTATCGGCGATGCTGAAGAGGAAAGAGAAAAAGAAAGATACTTCCGCAGTAAGGAAGAAAAAGAAAAGCATGTCTACTAGAGATAGGAAAAAATATATCCTGGAAGGTCTACCTTCTATATCAGGAGTTCTAGCGGAAAGACTGCTCGAACACTTCGGTTCAGTAAGAGATGTGTTTCAAGCTGATGAGGAGGAGCTGCAAGAAGTTGAGGGTATAGGGCCTTCCACCGCCGAGAAAATAATCTCTGTTATTTCAGAGTAGTTAGATATCAAAATTCTCATTCTCAGACATACAAAATTATATAAGCCTAAAATCCCAATTTGTGATGTGATAACCATGGGAAGAAGATGGGACGGTCCTCTGAAAAAAAGTAGCGATTATGTTTACACCATACCGAAGAGTCACAAGAGAGGTATGAGAGTAGATGGCTGGATCTTCGCAGACGATGTGTTGATCGAATCTATCAGGAACGATAACGCCCCTGAACAGGTCGCTAACGTGGCTACGCTTCCCGGTATAATCGGCGCTTCGAAAGCTATGCCGGATATACACTGGGGTTACGGTTTTCCCATCGGCGGCGTAGCGGCGATGGATCCTGAAGATGGTGTGATATCTCCAGGTGGCGTCGGTTACGATATCAACTGCGGCGTTAGACTTTTGAAGACGAATTTAGAGGAAAATAGGGTTAGAGATAACGTTAAAAACCTCATCAACAGGATGTTCGATAATGTTCCAGCAGGAGTCGGCAGGGAGAGTAGAGTCAAATTGGACAAAGGTGAGTTAGAAGAGACATTGGACTATGGAGTGGAATGGGCAGTAGAAAACGGTTACGGCTGGGAACAGGACCTCAAAAGGATAGAAGACAACGGGAGGATGGAGAGCGCAGATTCACACAAAGTCAGTAGAAAAGCGAAAGACAGAGGTGCACCTCAGTTGGGAACACTTGGTGGAGGAAATCACTTCCTTGAGATACAAAAAGTAGAGAAAGTATTCGATGAGGAAATGGCTGACTCTATGGACTTGGAAGAAGGTATGATAACAACCATGATCCACACAGGTTCTAGAGGGTGCGGTCACCAGATCGCAACTGATTACATAGATAAGATGGAGAAAGCCATCAGAAAATACAACATCGATCTTCCCGACAAGCAGTTGGCATGTGCTCCTTTTGATTCTCCTGAAGGTCAGGATTACTTTTCAGCGATGAGCTGTGGAGCCAACTACGCCTGGACTAACAGGCAATTGATAATGCATTGGGTAAGAGAAAGTTTTGAGCAGGTTTTTGATGAAGGAGCTGAAGATATGGACATGGAGATGATCTACGACGTATGTCACAATGTTGCAAAGAAGGAAGAGCATGAAGTGAACGGAAAAGATCAGGACGTGATAGTTCACCGGAAAGGAGCTACGAGAGCTTTCGCACCTGGTAGGAAGGAAGTGCCTAAAAAGTACAGAGATGTGGGACAACCGGTGATAATCCCTGGTGACATGGGAACTGCAAGTTACGTGATGATGGGAACTGAGAATTCGATGAAAAGAAGCTGGGGCTCAACATGTCACGGAGCCGGAAGGACCATGTCAAGGACCGGCGCTCGTAAGAAATTCCGAGTGAACGAGATAAAAGAAGAGCTTGCTGAAAAAGGCATCTATGTGAAGGCCGCGAGCAACAAAGTGCTGAAAGAAGAGAGTCCTGGCGCCTACAAGGACGTAAACAATGTCGTAGAAGTGACTCACAACGCTGGTCTTTCCAAAGTAGTGGCGAAATTGACGCCTATAGGTGTGATGAAAGGGTAAGAAAATCCTTTCCCCTTTTAAAATCTAGAACCGTAGGACCCTACCAATGAACTAATAAAACCTTCTTGATAGTCGTTCTTAGTTATCTCGTAAGAGAGTCTTTTGGACTCCTTTTTACTCAATCTCTTGATTTTTTCTGGAACGCCTTTAACGAGTGGGCCTATATTTTCTTTATTTTCCACCATAAAAGTGTAAAGCTTCACTTCCTCCTCGACCATCTCCATCTCTTTCCAGACAAGGTAAGTAAAAACTCCTGAAACCGCCATAGCAACGATCCCATCGGACTTTTTCAATTCTGATTTTAGATCGTCCTTGAGACCGTAATCAGCAGGATTAGTTAACTCATCAGGTTCAAGGTGTTCATTGATTATACTTATACATTTTCTCTCTGTTTTCGTTTTGAAAGTGAATGTTGGATGGCTGAAATATAACTGCATGATTTCACCTCTTCTGGTCTTCTTCATCTTCGTCAGGAACGCCCATAAAATCGATATGATCGGCTTCGTCCTTCTCCTCATGGGTGTCTTCACCTTCAAAGATCACTTCGCCCTCAATTTCTTCTTCCTCGCTACTCTTTTCTTCTTCGGCTTTTTCTTCTCTCTCTTTCTCCTTCTTCCTCGCTTCGTCCTCCATCTGCTTCCTCTTAATCTCTCCTAGTATGACTCCTTTTCCTCTAAAGGCGTATACAACCCCTATCAAAGTGAAGAGACCTGCGGGTAGTGAGAGCAGTCCGTATGGGTTGTGGGAGTATTCAACCGTATATGTATAGTTTAGATTACCTTGAATATCAGTGAAATTCAGCCAACGTGGAACTCCTTCTAAATCGATTTCAGTCAAATCGAATGTTTCATTACCTGTTTCATTACCTGAACCCACCGTTTCTGGGCCCCAAACCCTAGTATCATTTCCAAGAAGAGAATTTTGAAGACTAACGTTAACTTTTCCAGTAGTAGAGACCTCTAAGGTGGCATTTATTACCCGGTAACTAGGGTAAGGGATCTCTTTAATATGAGGGGCCTCTTTGATTTCTTCCTCTCTAACAATCTCCTTCTCAGTTACGGGAATAACTGCGGTAAAGGCCAGTATCAGAGCAATAGAAAAGAAAGCGACCCCTTTCTGGATATCTTTACTGCTCAATATCCTGATCAGTATTCCTCTCTCTTTATCAGCTTTATTACTCATACTCTTGATCCTCTAATATTTAACTCCCACCATTTTTCACAAGTAAATAGGAATAGAAGTTTAGAAGGGTTTTTTGTTAATATCGTTTACTTAGCAACATCTAGATCAAAGTCTATCTCACCGGCAAAGTGACATTTGGCAGTATGTTCTTTCTCTACCCGTCTCGATTCCGGTTCCTTTTTACTGCATATCTCCTCTGCATGTGGGCATCTTGGATGGAATCTGCAACCACTCGGAATATTAGTTCCAGATGGGATCTCACCCGATATCGGCACTTCTTTAGTTCCTCGCACTCTCTCTGGATCGGCTTCCGGTACCGCGACCAACAGGGCTTGAGTATACGGGTGTGAGGGATTATCTAAAACATCTCCTACTTTTCCTTTTTCAACCATATCACCGAGATACATTACACCGATGTAGTCGGTGAAGAAACGTGTCGTCGAGATGTCGTGCGTGATATAGAAGTAGGTGACATCTTCCTCATCGATCAGGTCCTTCATGAGATTGAGGACTTCAGCTCTCACCGAAACGTCCAACATAGAAACAGGCTCGTCTGCAACTATGAAGTCAGGGCTCAGTATCATAGCTCTAGCAAGTGAAACTCTCTGTTTCTGACCTCCTGAGAGCATGTGCGGATATCTTCTCAGGAATTTTTCGGGAGGTGTCAATCTGACTTCTTCAAGGGCCTCCATGACCATGTCCGTCCTTTCTTCTCTCGAATCCCCCAGGCCGTGGATCTGTAACGGTTCTTCCAGTATCGTCCTGACCCTATGACGTGGGTCTAAAGAAGAAAAAGGATCCTGATATATTATCTGGGTCTGTCTCCTATATGCCTTTAGTTCGGATTTACTACTTAGTTGAGTGATATCTTTATCCTTCATGTACATCTTGCCATCGGTCGGTTCCAACAGCCGCATAATAAGCTTGCCGACGGTAGTTTTCCCACAGCCGGACTCTCCGACTACAGAAAAGTTCCTTTTCCACTGTATGTCGAAGTCTATGCCGTCTACGGCTCTTACCACTTGTTTTTCTTCCATCTTAAGTTTTTGGAAAAATCCTTGAGTGATCTTAAAATGTTTTGTCAAATTTCGCGCCCTGAACAATGCATCTTCAGCCATAGTTTATTCCTCCATTACTTCATCTTCTGCAACTTCTTCCAATCCCTCGGATACCTCTTTACCTTTCTCACCTTCATAGGATTCTGAGGCTGCTTCCTCTTCGTATGCCGTCTCGTATGTCGCTTCTTGGCTTTTCGATATAGATTCGTCTTCACTGTAAAGGTGGCACTTGACCTCAACGCCGTCTACTGTGTAAGTTTCAGGTTCCATTTCTCGACAGACCTCCATGGCCTTATGGCATCGCGGATGGAATCTACATCCACTTGGAGGATTTACAAGATTAGGAGGTACACCAGGGATGTATTCTAAACGATCTATATCGGTTCTGATGTCCGGGATCGCAGCCATCAGTTTTTCTGTATATGGATGCTTTGGATCTTTGTATATCTTATTAGCGTCTCCGAGTTCGACTATCCAGCCGGCATACATGATAGCTAGGTTATCCGATACTTCAGCCAAAATACTCAGATCGTGAGTTATGAAGAGCATCGATATATCCAATTCTCTTCTGAGTCTCTTGAGATCGTTCATTATCCTCGCTTCGACTACAACATCTAAAGCCGTCGTAGGTTCGTCAAATATCACTATATCTGGTTCAAGTAATAGAGCAGTAGCAATAACTACCCTTTGTTTCTGACCACCGCTCAATTCGTGGGGATATCTATCAAAGATACTCCTGTCAAGATTCACCATCTTAAGATACTTTTCACAAATATCTCTAGCTTCTTTTCCTGTGATATCTTTGTGATATTTAAGGGGTTCTCTCATCTGATGACCTACAGTATATACAGGGGTCATTATCTCCATGGCTCCCTGAAAGACCATAGATATCCTCTTCCATCTGATCTTTCTTCTCGCTTCTTTTTCGGATAACTCTGTAACCTCGATGCCATCTAAGTCTATGGAACCACTCATTATCTCTCCTGGAGGTTGGACTTGCTTCAATAGGGAAAAAGCTAAAGTGCTTTTCCCGCAGCCCGACTCTCCAGCTATACCTATTGAACTGCCTCTGTCCAATTCAAAGGAAGCGTCGTCCAAAGCCATTACTTCGCCGTCACTTGTCAGATAATGTGTACTTAATTCATCTACCTTTAAGACAGTATTGTCCGCCATAATTTCACCTCTGTTGCATCTCTGGATTTATTATCCTCTCAACCGCCATTCCTGTAGATATGAACCCAAAGCCGATGAGTACCATTCCTAATCCGGGGAACAGTATCCAGAACCATGACTCTTGATAGTTCATGGTAGCTTTAGCAGCTCTTGCCTCGGTCAATATCGTTCCCCATGTAACGATACTAGGATCTCCCAATCCAAGGATATGGAGTCCCGCTTCCGCCATTATAACGATGGGGACTAACAGAGCAGCTTGTGCTACAGCATAGGGAAGAATCTGAGGTATCATATGTCTAAAAATGATCCTTCCGGATCCAGAACCGAGTGATTCGGCCGCTTCTATGTAGGTATCCTGTGCTACCTGAAGTCCTCTAGCTCGTATAACCCTGGCAGCTCCACGCCACATCAGGAGTGCGTATATTAGAACGAACATATTGATACTCCGGCTGTAGAACTCCAGCACAATGATAAGTATCGGAAGTGTAGGTATACCCATTATTATCTCGTGTATCCTGGACATCAATTCATCTACCCAACCACCGTAATAAGCGCTGGTCATCCCGTAAGAAGTAGAGAAAAAGATCGTCGTCAAAGCCACTATGCCGCCAGCGTACAAACCAAATCTAGCGCCCCATATCCAACCAAGGAAGATATCACGTCTATCTCTATCGGTACCGAAGATACCATACACGGCTCCGCCGATCTCTACAGTAGCTTCATCCAATCCTTCGCCACCTCCAAGGTTGTCAGCCTCTATTTCGATCGTTATATTGTATTTTCCTTTTAATGGCTCAGGGTCAGAAAGCCATTTTTCATTTGCCTTTCCGAAAATAGTTTTAACCGGGTTAATATTTCTTTCACCAGGATCACTAAAATTTTCCTTACCAACTTGACTATTGAGATACGCCGATATATCCTCATGAAGATTATCTCTAATTTCCATTTTTCTAATTGTTGTTATAGTCCCACTAAAATTACCTTCTGAACCCTTACGAGGTTCGTCTAACACCATTAAATTTCCCTCCGACTGTCTAAATCCGTCCTTACCGTCCAGTTCGTCTGAGTCCGGGCGTTCTATAATTATTTTCCTGTTATCATATCCATCAGATTCACCACTGAACTCATAGAATATCTCTTTAGGAGGTACATCAGCTTGCATATCATAGGTAAATGTATGTGTATGTGTTTCTCGCCAGGGAGGGCCTGTCTCGTTATGTTCAAAATCTTGAAGGGTTTCCTGTCTAGCATAGTCGTCTCGAGTTATCCAGTCAACCCATACAGGAGGAGCTTGACTAGGATTAGACTGCCATCTAGGATGGCCTTTATCCCAATCTTCCGCCACACCAGGTGCAACATAGGGGGCTAAAAGACCCAACATTATCATAAATGTTATTAGTGTTATACCTATCAGCCCGATCTTGTGTTTTTTAAACTCTCCAAGTGTTTCCAACGCATCTGCCTTAACATCTTCCCAATGCACCATTTTATTCACCTTTTTTATTTAAATAATAAAGAAATGTTTTTACCATTTTTACCGCCCTCCCGAAGAGCCGACTTCCACTCTTGGATCTAGGAAACCGTATATTAGATCAGCTATATAGTAACCGAATATATACAGGAAGGCCATTATGAATGAAACCCCAAGGATCACTGGCACATCTGTGTAAAAGAATATAGCCATCCTCAATAAGTAACCCATCCCTGGCCATTGGAAGACAATCTCAGAGATCATCGCACCGGCCATCGACATCAGAAGGGCCATGATCGCAGATGTCACAACAGGTGGAGCTGCGGTTTTCAACGTGTGACCGTAAATTACTTTCCTTTCAGGCACTCCTTTAGCTCTAGCAGCCATGATATAATCATCCTGAAGAACTCCAGTTACCAAATTCCTTGTGACCCATGCACGACCGCCGAACAGAACGAAGACAACCGTCGCCAATGGAAGCGCCATCTTGTATAAAATCGCTTGCAAGTACTCGACGAAACCTAGCTTATCTAGTTGAGGAAACTGAGGATCAGGGGCCGGAAACCATCCAAGTTGATATACAAAAACGAGGATGGCTAACATACCGACCCACCACATGGGCAAAGAGGAGGCTGTTATGCCGAACAAAGACAAGAACTTGTCAAGTTTAGAACCAGCGACTTGAGCAGCTTTTAGGCCTACTGCGATCCCTAAAGCTGTATAGATGACCGCTGCAGTAGTGAAAAGTAAAACCGTACGTGGTAAGTAAGTCAATACGATGGTGGCGACATCTCTGCTCCCTCCCGGTGCGGTCATCTCGTTAGCCTGTCCAAAATTAAGAGTCAACACATCTCTAGCAGAGTAAAATATCCTCTGCCATTTAGGTTTATCGAGTTTGTATCTTTTTCTATAATATTCAATTCTCTTTTCTAAATATTCGTTAGCGTCATCCGGTTGTTCCTCCATTGACATGAGGTCCTGTCTAGCCCTATTTTTAGCCCTAGCCTCCAGTTCCCTCTCCGCGAGGGTACTATAAGATGCAGATAAAATAAGGGTCACTATCACCAGGACTACTATCATATTTACCGTCCTAAAGGCGAAATACTTCCAAGAAGCTGGCATATTATCGTTAAAACTCATGCGTAGGGGGTAAATATAAATTTTTTGTTAGAGAAACACGTAACATTTATACCCAACTAAACCCTTTGGAGATTTTTATTGTATGCAATATAATATGCTTTTATCCTAAAGGAGACTCCATCAGGTTCCTCTTTCAATCCTAGAATCTTCAAAGAACATTTTAAAAACATCCTAAAATTCCAAGAAGGACTACAAACACCTCATCCACATGATCGATCCACTAAACAGCCATGATGTCGAGGAAGTGAAGATGAGATATTATATTCTTCAAAGGTGTTGTTCTCCACTATGGCTAGTACTTCTATTGAACTACTAGAGGATAGAGAATAAAATGTTCCTAAACAGTTTTTTGTCCAAAGCTCAAATTCAGAGGGGTAAGGAAAATAAAATTAAAAAGGATAAGAAAGGGTTTTTAGGTCGTGTGTATGGTTTTTCTAGTTTTTACTGTTCTTTCTTGTTGTAGTAGATCGCAATGGCTACGACTGAGGCGAGTACCAACATCATGACTGTGAATCCTGGGATTCCGCCTCCGTCTTCTTCTTCTTCTTCTTCTTCTTCTTCTTCTACTTCTGTGAAGACTGCGGTGATATCTTTGTCCTCGTCCATCGTGATTGTTATCTCTGTTCCAGTTTCATCGGTACCCTGCCATTCATCAAGTTCCCAACCTTCATCCGGTGTAGCTGTCAATGTCACACTAGCACCAACATCATAGTCTTCCTCGTAAGGCACTGTAACTTCTGCACCATCGATTTCTACTGTACCATTTCCATCAGTAGCCACATTAAGAGTGTAATTCGCCACAGCTACGAAGTTTGCCGTTATCTCCTTATTGGAGCCCATCGTGATGTTTATCGTCTCGGATTCCTCATCTGCCAAGAGAGGTATATCTCCCGTCCACTCGTCGAACGCGTATCCTTCGTCTGGTATCGCTGTTACTTCCACTTCTGATAGAACGCCATACTCGTAGGTGCCTGGCTCAGGATCTGTAGTGCCGCCTTCTCCTGCGTTTATCGTCAGGTCGTAGTTTTCCTCTACTGCAATAGTGAGTCGTTTAGCACGGGTTTGCATAGTTCCATCTGCGGCTTCAAACCAGATTTCCACGGCATACTCACCACTCTCATCTACGTCTGAGACATCTAGTGTGGCTTGGAAACTGCTGTAACCGCCCTCATCAGTAAGGGTTACATCGGCCATCGGAATATCCTTCACAGATGCACCACGCTCTGATTCCGCAAGTCTTACGAAGTAATCGTTGTAATCTGCTGCTTCTAATGCCCGTGAGTCCGGCTCTGGGAATAGCTCTTCATACGTGACCTGACCCGTTACATCAACAGTGTCTTCGCCTGCGTAGACCTCGACTTCAGCTGGGGTAATTTCCAGTAAACCAATGTCTATCTCATCCAATTCGAACTGTTCCGACCAGTAACCATTGGGGAATTCATACGTAGTACCGTCATATGTAACACTCTCATTTTCTATTGGGAAACCGTAATCATCCCATCGGGTGATTCCCATCTCATGGGTACTGGAGTCGTAACTATTTATTCTGTACGGTCCACATCCTATGAAAGAGTGCCCGGTCTCGCTGACGAAGGCATCAAAACTGGAGACTATAGTGTCCATCTCCGATTGACTCATCGCTAAATCCGACATGTAATCCGGCATGTTCGCTTCGTCTAAGTACACTGGTACACTCATGGATTCTAGTGCAGATATCATGTCGTTGCTGTGAGCAGTCGATAGCTGGTGTATCCATTCGGTTCCTTCTTCCGAGTCGTAGCTGTAATCATCTGTAGCATGGAGTTGGTTCCATCCTGTGTAGGTCAATGGATGTGTATCCCATGGATAGATGGAGTAGTAGGAACCTATCTTGTCATCAACCGGGAAAGTATAATCGCCGTATACAGTATAGGTCTTTTCGGCTACATTCCATTCGATCGCATCTACGGAGCCCCACCATGGACCTAACAGGTCTGCGGTTGCAGTCCTGTAAATACCATCGCCTGTATCTGTACCGAGTTCTTTTCTCCTAGCATAGTAATGCATGATATCTCTGAACTTCATCTCAGTTCCGTCATGCCAAGTGTGTTCAAGATGGGGGTCGATAGTCACCGCAACTGCGGACTTATTATCACCATTAATCAACATATCATTCTCGTACAACCAGGTTCTGTTCTTCCATTGTCCTTCTGTAGGCACCCAATCGACCGCCGTTTCAGGTATTGTGATATTTTCGATCAATACACCTGTTTCATTGTAATAGAAGTCTTTCTCAATACCGCCGTTGATCTCATAAGGATGCGTTCTAGCCGGTTTATCCTCTTCGAGTTGGGTGTTGTTCATCCAGTAGTTGTTGACCTGCATAGGCAAGCCGGTCTGTGGTTGCATCCAGCTACCGTACTCTCTAGCTACTCTTCTCTGGTATTCTCCATAAACATCGGCTGAACCTCCTTCCATGTTCCAGTTGTCCATGTAAGGTCGGTCTTGTCCGGTCAATATCTCAGTATCTAAAACTCCGTCGTCCGTCCTCATGGTCCTCGGGCCGAAGAAAGTGTCGTACCCATTGTTAGATTCAGGCACAGCAGCCAACAATTTGTCGGGGTTGTAAGGATAAAGCGAGATCTGCGTAACGGCGAAAACTCTTACTGACTCTTCGAATCCTCTCTGAGCCGTGTTTATCATAGAGTTCCAGTAATCTCCTTCGCTCTCGAGTCCTGTAGCCGTGTATAGCTCCTGTGCATCAGCGTCCATCTCTGCAACTGTAACATTCTCATGGTCGTGGATGCCCAATTGGTCTCTTACATAACTAGATGGTCCTACCAAGTTATCGTAGCCTTCTTCGTCGTACTGCCAATGTGATGAATCTCCGTACACCTGCACGAATCCATACCACGGCATATACATCTGACTGAATGCGGCTTCCTGGAAATACACTGCTGCGGTTCCGATCCAACCGCCTGTGTATATGTGGTATGCCAGATTATCATATGGTTCTGGAGTTCCGAAGAAAGCCTGCGGAATCGCACTAGCAGAATCGGTCGGATCCACATTAACTGCGAAACCCAAATCCTCTAATCTACTTGCCGTCCAGTAGCCTTTATCTTCTCTCCAGTCTTCCACTCTAGCCATTATGTTGATCTCTATCTGGTGCTCGTCCTGGTCAGGATGGTTATACATCCAACCATCATCCATGTTGCCGGTCACTTGACCCATGTCCGGATGTGTGTCTTCAATGTACGTAGCTATCTCATCCATACCGTTTGCTACGAAGTCCTCTACACGAGCCCAATTTCCTTCAGCAGAGAGATCGTAGTAATTTTCCATCGAGTCCACAAACCAATCTTCCCATAATGCGGATGTGGCCGACATCGGACCGTATCTTGGATTTCCCCATCCTAGAATGAGATCTTCTACCAGGGACTGTCTGTCCAGATATTGGAAGGCGAACCTTATGTCGTTGTGGGCGAGCGGATTGACCGTCCATTCGCCATCATAGTTGTTCGCCAAATACTCTACACTCTCATTGTCATCGATCCATCCGTTGTCCACTGCTGCCTGCATCTCTGGCGTTCCATATCCTTCGTGCGCCGGGTTCAAGAACCAGTTGTTGTAGGAACCCTTGACTTCCCACGTATCTAAATTTGCCTTGACGTCATCTGGAAGTCCCTGCCAAACAGCGCCGTCGAGCGATTGCATGAACAGATGGGTCAGCCCGTCTGCTGCATTCAATGCTCCTTGCTCTTCATCGAGCTGCACACCAAAATTGATCTCTGTGACTCTTTGACCTTCTTGTGCTGTAGTATGCCCAGAAATCACTGCCAATCCACTTATCACTAAAACCGATACCATCGCAAAGGATAGTATTTTTTTCCATTTCATGTTTTGTTCTACCTCATTCACTCATAAGACGAAGAAGGTATTTATAATTTACTTAATTAAGGAATATAGATATAATACGATTAGAAATTAAAATGGGTCAATACGGGAGGGACTTTCTGGATAAATAAATGCATCTTCTTTGTAGAGAGAGGCCTCTTCCCCGAACACGAGAAAAACGAAATACTGGGTGATCGGCAATGGAGAAAGATAGCTATACGTGATCACCATGAACTCTCCAGCATCACTTTTATCTAAGTAATAGACTGCAAGTCTACCTGGCAAGCGAGTCAAGCGGTCTAAGTCAATCTCTTCCCGAACATCCTCTATGTACCAACTCATATAAGAAGGAGCCGTTTCCATCTCAGATATTATAGAGTCAGTATCATACGAGGGGCCAAGTTGTCTCCTCAATTGTCTATATTCGATCGAGCCGCCCATCCCACCTACCGGTTTCTGATCGTATTCTATACTGAGTTCTTGGATCTGGGAAGAAACCATATTACTCAACGGGACGAAGAGTAGAAGTAATATGATTAAAAAGACCTGTAACCTTTCCATCTCACCGACTTTTTTCTTCATCTCAGGAGCACTTTTTTCTTTACTACCAAAGTAAGTAATACCCTGGATCATTTTCTTTTTATCCCAAACCTTCAATGCTAAAAAAATGAAGCCTAACGGAAAGACGAGATAATAAACGATATATAATCCTAGAAGCATCCACATACTTTCCATTATTAAAAATACATTTTAAGTCGGTATTAAAATTTTTGATTAAATGAAAGAGTAGGAAATTCGACCAAATGCAAATTGTTCAATCCCCGATCAGGTAGTTTCTTTCTTTTTCCTTTCCCTCGGAACAACACCTAACAAGAATATAAAAACAAAAATTATTGGCAGAGCGAACTGATATATAGATGTATATCCCACACCTTCACCAATCGCATAGACCTTTTGATCTACTGAGGCGATATACAAATTGCCCTGAGGGCCGAGAGCCGGGGATGAAAAGACTCTATCTCCTGTCTTAACCCTCCACCTTTCTGTACCGTTAGGGTAGAGAGAATAAACATTATTATCATAAGAACCGAAATAGATCATCCCTTCCGGACCGACGGCTGGTGAGGAAGTTACATTTCCTCCGGTCGTGAAAATCCATTTTTCACTACCATTCGGATTTAAAGCATAAAGGTTATTGTTATGCGACCCAAAATATATCGTACCGTCATCTCCGATAGCTGGAGAGGAAAAGATTTTACCATCGATGTTGTAATTCCAAAGCTCCTCACCAGTAGTATTCACAGCGTATAATCTATTGTTGTACGAACCAAAATAGATAGTTCCCTTTTCAGAGATAGCTGGAGAAGATAGGATCTTACTACCGATAAGATCTTTAGATGGGACAAAATTCCAAAGATCTTCTCCCTCTGAATCCAAGGCGATCAATTCACCCCATTCGAGACGAGTATCACGATCAATTGCGTGATAACCAAAATAAATGTTGCCATCTTCATCAACTGCAGGAGTAGAGATTATCCCCCCTTGATCCCTAGGTGAATAACTCCAATTCCACTGCATTGTCCCGTTCGGATGGAAAGAATACATGTCTTGAGAACCAACCAAAACAGAACCGTCCTCTCGGACTACAGGTGATGAGATTATAACACCTTTAAAAGGTTCGTCGACCATCCAATTCTCGTTTCCATCAGAATCAAGAGAGTAAAATTCTCCTCCATTGGTACCGAAATAAACAGTTCCATCCTGCGAGATGGCTGGCGTGGAAGAAATACTAGAATCGGTTTGAAAACTCCATTTTTCTGATCCATCGGGTCTTATAGCGTAAAGATTACCGTCATATGACCCTATATATATCGTACCGTAAGGGCCAATGGTAGGAGAAGAATCGATCTTCCGATCTGTAGCAAAAGTCCATGCTGTTTCGTTGGAGATCTCCTGAACCCCTTCTTCATTCCTCCCGCTGTTCCGAAGATCCCCTCTGAACTTTGGCCATGAAGAATTCGCAAGAGAACCTTCAACCGAACTTACAAAGAAAGGTAAAGATGAAGCAATCAAAAGCAGTACGACAACAGATAACACCAAACTAATCAAAGCTCTTTTATTGGACATAAAGCAAACAGAAAAGATGTCTATTATTTATCTTTTGGTGGTGAAAAGAAGAGACTTTTTCATATCTTCGGAAGAAAGACTCCTCCCGCATCGATCGGTAAAGTTTGTGCATCGCTCGGATTGTAGGAAAACTTGAAAGTAAAAAATCTCTAATAGAAAGGATCACACTCAAAAATCAACCAAAGAAAAAACGATGACTATCATGTATAAAAAAAGAGCTGGTGATAGACGATTATTATCTCTAGTTACCATCGGACTACTCAAAAACTGCTCCTTACTTTCTTGTAGACGTAGAAGCTAGCTGTCCCTACGCCTAAGATCAAGAGAACGATACCGACACCCAATAGTGATGGCTCTCCTTCATCATCTGGATTATAAGGGTCAGCTTCAAATCCGAGTAAAGTTTCATTACCTATGAAATTTTCCATAACATCATCACCAACACTGTAGTCCTCGGGCATCCTTCTCACTCCAAAAATGTCCGTATGGACGATGTTTTTTACCTCTGGAGAGTAATACATCTCATACCGTGTTATCTCGGTTTTACCACCTTCTCTATCATATCCTACAAGGGTCAAGTTAACCATGTAGGTCTCAAATTCTTTGACCCCTTTTTCAAGTTCTATCTCTTTGGTTGTTCTATTTTCCACTCTTCCCAAAAACGCGTATTCTCTATCGGGTTCGGGATATTCTCCCTCATCTACATCATCTGGATCTGGCGGGCCTTCGAAATATCTAGCCAGGTCATATTCTTTATCGGTGGACCACTTTTTGCCTACATAGAGAGGGAAATCTAAATCCACTATAGGGGGATGGTAAGCACTTGGCACATTTCCCTCTGGATTGTTATATACTTGGGCAAGATTATCCTTCCAATAGTAAAAATCTCCTTCCCACCGGTTTTCTGGATTATCGGGGTTGTGTATTTCCCTCACTTGGTAAGTTTCGTAAGTTTTTTTCTCTCCGCCTGGCCCGTAAGCGTTGACTCTGAAATTTTCATCGGTTACTTCCTTTTCCATTATGGTTTCAATCACTTTATCGTCACCTGGATCTGGACTCGCTTCGTTGGGCATCGGCACTTTATCACTGTATCTCCACTTATCACCTTCGTTCCATTCCGGAACTCCTACTTCCTCTTCTCCATCATCTTCAGCAGCTGTAGCTGTCATGGAAAGAGGTGTCAATGATCCGATCAATAAGATTGTAACTGCTAGAATGGCAAATGTAAGGCCCAAATTATCTTTAAGTATCGTTTTGGACTGTACCTTCATATCTTTCATCCAACTGAATCTAGCTCAGCTATATGATAAAAAGTTTTCCATCTTCAATCATCAAGGATCCCCTCTATCTTTTCCATTATCTTCTCCCAGTGACTTCCCCTCCAATAATATTGACCACAACCAACACAACACCAGAACTCATCGTTAAGCTCAAAAACGTTTTCAGGCACTTCACCTTCAACTTCCTCCTTTTCAACTTTCTCAACTACCCCATTACACTTGGAACATCTAGTCAAAGGCTTTATCTCAACATCATATTCGTCCAACACCTTTTTTATTATCTTCTCAGGCGGTTTCTTTTCGACCAGTATCGCATTTTCTTCACTACCCAGTTCCTTATCTCTCGTTATTATAACACGGTCTTCCTCATCCGCTATCTCTTGCAGTTTCTCATCTTCACCTTTGGGAGCATACGCAGCATCAACTCCCAATAATCTCAACCATTTGGCCGTCTGTCCCAACATCCTGTCCACTAGAAATTTGGTCATCCACTATCGACCTCATACCTCAACAAGATGCCGTCGTCCATCTCTTCATAAGAACAAAATTTTAAATTAACCGTATCCTCGAGATCTTCAGCGCCTTCACCGTCCACGGGAGTCGGTGCATCTTTCCCTCCTATCACCAGACTTCCTACAAATACTGAGAACTCATCGACCAGACCTTCTTCGAAAAACGAACTGATGACTTCGCCACCGCCCTCGACCAGGAGTTCTTCCACGCCTCGTTCCGACAGTTCTTCCATCAGGATATCTAGATCAACTCGGTCCCTTTCACCGCATCTGATCCAACCTTCTCTCTCCACCTCCTTCGTAGTAGCTATCAACCACTCACCCTTATCGAAAAGTTGAGCATCTTCAGGCGTTCTACCTTCAGAATCTAATACCACTTTCAAAGGATGGCTCGCCTCTTCAACGTACTTCTCCTTAACAGTCAATTTAGGATCATCGGCGAGAACTGTCCCTATCCCAACGAGTATCGCATCGACCCTGTTCCTGAGTTTGTGGACCCTTTCAAAGTCCTCCTCACCAGAGATCTTCACTTCGGTCCTATCAGATAACGCTATCTTCCCGTCGGCTGACATCGCAACATTGACCAGCACTTTCGGTTTCAAATTATCACCTCTTCATCAATATCTTATCTCAACTTTATTCTTTTTCTCGACCAGCTCTACCGCATCGTCAAAAAAGCGGTTCACCAACCACGCGTTCGTTTCAAGATGACTAGTCGATTTCCTCATGGTTAAAGTTCCGTGCTCATTCAAAAGAGCTAAGAAAGGTATCAGTTGGTCCGCGGCGTTAGGATCCAAATCGACGTTACTTTCGATATCTTTTTTCAAACCCTCCACAGCTTCTTCACCCACCTCTTCAGCGGGAACGCCTTTCTCTCCAAGTACGCCCTTTCCTAATACTTTACCTCCTCGCGTCCAAACCACTATGCCAGTTCCGGGACTAGCGGACTCGTAACTCTCTACCGAGATGGAAGTATCCAGTTCCATGAACTCTTTCAGGACCTGCTTCTTCATCCTCTCCGCAATATGTTCAGGCAATTCAGAAACGAAGGCTCTCCCTTCGATTTTGTCTATTCCTTCAGAGAGTGAAATATCCCGAAGTTCACTAGGCTTAATCGTAACTTTCACTTTTCCACCTCCCTTTGGGTAGTGGCCTCTCTTGATCAACTTTGAGTTTATATCGCCGTTCATCCTCCGCAGAAGTTCTAAAAACACGTTCTCGAAGTAATCGTAGGGAGGAGACCATTTCACGTCGGTTCCTCCTCTCACCTTCAAAGTTATCTCTTCTTTCGCTTCCAAAGCGGGAGGTATCAACGCCTGGAGAAGTAAAGTTATACTCCCTGCGGTCCCGATATCGAAGTTGTAAACTCCGCCCTTGATCTCCCCGGGCTCAAAAATGATCTCAGTCGAACCTTTTTCTACACCTTCTGTACTAGCTCCACAGATCTCTGAGGCCGCCTTGATGGCCATCAGGTGCTGGTGGGATAGACCGGGATTTGGTCTGTTCGCCCTTATATCAAACACTTTGATATCTTGCCTCTCAACCATAGATAAGGCGAGCGCTGACCTTAGAATCTGGCCTCCACCTTCGCCGTAGGAGCCGTCTATTTCTATCATCGTCTTTTGTATGAGGGCGTAGGTTTTTATTTTTTCCCGATATAAGCGTGGTCTTAATTTTCCGGTTCCTCTTCAATAAAGTCTTCTCCTTCAAGAGGGGGGCTCTCTTCATCATACATCGGTTCTGTATCTGTCGGAGGCTCTTCGGGAGGCTCTTCGGGAGGCTCTTCGGGAGG